>JBCBCD010000038.1:0-9775 GCA_038530915.1 Bacteroidota bacterium | reverse complement strand
GTTTCCAATATGATGGTCCTGCTGTCTTTGATGGTTATATTGGCTTCCTTCCCACTTTCTACGACCAAGTGGGGATTGGTGAGTACTTTGGCTTTGTCATCCTCGACCAATGCCCGAAGGTTAAATTGAAAGTTAGGGGTAAGTTTGGTGACTGCATTGTACAAGGCAGAAGCCGTGCTTTCAGTGGCACCGGGAGTGAAGCTTCCATTGCCAAAATTGCCTGAAGTTCCATTAGTAATGTCGATTCCCCAATCGTAATCATTTTCATGAAAATATTCTACCAACATAAATTCGATGGTGACCATCATTTGTTTGGCATCCAGCATACGCAATTGTTCCATGGCAGACTCAATATTGGTAGAATCTCCAACCAAGATTAAGCGATTTCCTTCCAGGTTATCATAGACTTGAACCTCTTGATTGATCTGTTGAAACAGCTGTAACACATTGCCTGAAATCAAGTTTTGCATTTTGTATTCCTTGACAATTCGTTGGGCATTTACCAAGGCAGGTAAACTTAGGAAAAGGCAAATTTTCCATAGGGTTTTTAAATAGATTGTCGTTTTCATAATTGTATCATTGATATTAATAGTAGAATGCAATACAAAGATGAAGGCAATCTGAAGGTGGAATAAGCACTATTGATTTAAAAAAGAGGATTATTGTTTAGAGGAAGGAGTTACTGATTTTAATAGGGGTTTTAGCTTTCAATAAAAAGCTAAAACCCCTATTAAAATCTAGGTTTATTTTTTTACAAACTGATAGCGGACATATCCATCACCAGGATTATCTGTATTGCCTTTTTGTTGCTTTGAGACATTTATAGGGCGGACAATTGTTCTTTCTACAAAGCTACTCCCACCACTACCTCCAAATCCGGGCAGGCCAGCGCCACCACCTGAATAACCACCGCCGCCACCGCCGCCTTGATGACCAGAACCACCACCGCCAAAACCCCAACCGCCATCTCGACAATCTTCATGAGTACCTCCAAGTCCCCCTAGTGGTTCCTCTCCAAAGTTTCGGTTTTTCCAACCCGCATTGCCGTAATAAAGCATTCCTTTTTCGTATTTCCCATCCTTAAAAGCACCACCACCACCGCCAGTCAATTGATGAAATTCTCCACCATCACCGATTGAGCCACTTGCTTTGACCTGTCGGGTATAAACATGGGTTGTATTTGTGCGTTCGACAACTCCGGGCAATCCGGGACTGGTTCTTATTTCTTCTTCTTCAATTTTTATCGCACCGCCGCCACCACCACCAGCGACTAGGATTAAATGCCATTTGCTTCCTCCGTCTTTTGAAAGCAATACGCCAGTACCACCACCACCACCTGCACCAATTCCTTCATGTGGTACTTCATCTATTTTTTCACGTTGAGCCCGATTGCCAACCATAAAGCGAAGGATACTTCCAGGAGGAATCTGTCCATTTCCATTTCCAATTTCATAAGTGAGACTAATATTGGCACCTTTCCCTCCATTTACCCTTTGGGTACGGGATCTGCGAAATCGATCATAATAGTTGTATTCAATCCAGCCGCCATCTGCCCCCTCTAATTCAAGGTTTAATTCTTTAAGTGTATTATCATCGGGTACAATGAAATCCTGATAATTTTCAATGATGGAGTTAATGATTTGTACATCTGAATCCGTCTTCAAGTAATCTTGAGATTGAGCAGGAAAAGCTGCTATTAGCAAAATCAAGCTTAAGACTGCAGTCTGATATATTTTGTTGGCAATTGTATTTTGTCTTGTGATTTGCATGATTAAATGTTTTGGGTGAAATAGTCTAAAGAATAACTTTTCAAGAATCTTGATGAAAGATTATGGTTTAGGTATTCTTTTTGGCAGCAACTGTGTATTTAAAGTTCTGTGACCATCTGTTACTTCTATAATTGTGACTGATTTTTGTGGGATCTGTTGGCCATTCTTGAAGCTGATTGTACCTGTAACACCTTTGAAATCTGAAAGCTTAGCTAAGGCACTTTGTATGGACTTAGGGTCATCTATATTTTCAGTATTTTCTATTGCTTCAGCTAAGAGATTAATGGCGTCAAAATTCAAAGCGGCAAAGGCATCTGGTTCATTTCCACCATAGGTGTTTTGATAAGCGGCTCGAAAATTTTGAACCTGTCTAGCAGAATTTTCTATGCCTAAAAAGGAATGAGTTGTGTAGAAAATATCTTCTATTTCAGGATGAGCTTCCCACACTGTTTCAGAATCGTAACTATCTCCACCTATTACTGGTACATCAATACCAGCTCTTCGAAGTATTTGGATGCCTTTCAATGCATCATATGCTGAACCTGCTGAGAAAAAGACAAAATCTGTTTCCGCTAAGTTTTGGCCAATTTCAGTCATATCAGTTGGATGGTAGGTTTGAACACTGATAACTTGACCACCTAATGATTCAAAACTTTGCTTAAAATACTGTTGTAACAACTTGGTATAAGTAGAAGTGGAATCGAAAATTACAGCTGCACTTCTTGCATTTAGTTCATTAAATGCCCACTCAGCAGCAGCGGCTGCCTGGACATTATCACCAAAACAAGCTAAAAACAAGCTACCAGTTACTTGAGCTGGTAACAATGGAGAAGTGGCTCCGGAAGTAAGGAATAACCGACTGTTTTGCTTGGCCACTAAGGCAGCAGCCTCGGCTAAATCACTATCACAAAACCCCATAAAGGCGGCCGTTTTTGGCGCATCCTGTAGAATTTTGCTGACCATTTCTTTTCCCACCTGTGGATTGCTTTTTCCATCTTTTACAATCAACTCAAGATTCCGACCACGGATTCCTCCCTTTTCATTGATTAGGTCTACCGCTAATTGAGCACCTTTTGAGGAAGGAATTCCCATATCGGATTTGGCTCCTGTTAAGCTAAAAAGACCACCTAATTGAATGGGATCTAAATCCTGCTTTGATGGTTGATACTTACAGCTGCTTAGGATCAAAGCCATTAAACATAAACTGATAAGAAATTGTGAATTTGATTGTTTTGTCATCTTCTTGTTTTTTAGGGGAATACCTTTAACTGATCAACTCCTCTTTGTGTCCTTTATAAGTAATCGATAGAGCTATTCCCAAGGAAATAACAGCAGCTGCCATGATGTACCAAACAAATGCCATATCATCATGCTGTTTTTCGATGAGCCAAACTGCAACCATAGGGATGGTGCCACCAAAAATTGCATAGGCTAAGTTGTAGCCGACACTCACGGCACTCACTCTGATGTTTGCCGGGAACATTTCGGTCAGTGTAACGGGGATAGCAGCCATATAGGCGGCAGCTAAGATGGCCATTCCTGTACCACCGGCTAAAATCATGGCCTCATTGTGGTGGTGCATCAACCAGAAAAGTGGATAAGCAAATAAAAGAATGGCAATAGCTCCTCCTACAATAATAGGCTTTCGACCTATTCGATCTGATAAGAAAGCGAAAATCGGTATGGCTATCATGAATACCAATAACCCAATAGAGTTCAACTGTAAGGCTATGGTTCTAGATTCATGTACATAATCAACAAGCCAAGTTACTGTGAAAACAAATAATGCATAAAAGGTAATGGCTGCCAGTAAATTCAAACCACCCACTCTTAGTACCTGCTTCCAGCGTTTTTGCATGATCTTTAAGGGGTTTTCTACCTTTTCTCCTTCGGCAATGGTTTCCGGCATGTGACGACGTAAGATATATCCGACCCCGGCTACCAAAATACCTAGTAAAAAAGGAATCCGCCATCCCCAAGCTTGTAGCTGTGCTTCTGTCAACATCCCGGTGATAACGGAACCTAAAAGGGAACCTAGTAAAATACCACCCGTACCGCCAATAATTGAGGCACTGGTAAACAATCCTCTTTTTCCTTTGGGAGCACTTTCAGCCAAATAAACAATAGAACTGGTATATTCTCCTCCTACGGAAAGACCTTGTAACATTCGAAGCAGCACCAAAATTACAGCAGCACCTACACCAATTTGGGCATGTGTAGGCATAAGACCAATTAAAAAAGTAGGTATGGCCATCATTAAAACTGAAATATTTAGTGCTTTTTTACGACCATATCGATCTCCAATGTGTCCGAAGAGTGCTCCTCCAATAGGACGCATTAAAAAGCCTGCTGCAAATGCTCCAAAGGAGGCGATAAGCGAAGTAGTAGGATCATCAGATGGGAAAAATAGTTTGCCTAATATTGGGGCAAAAAAACCGTAGATAGCAAAGTCATACCACTCTAAAACATTGCCAATCATTCCGGCAATGATGGTCATATTTCTGCTTTTTGAAGTATGCTGATTGTTGTTCATGCTTAAATAATTAAAGCGTTTTGTGTTTTTTGTTTAGTTCATTTAATACATAGAATTTGGAAAAAGAGAGACTCTATTGAGCCTCTCCACTCAAAACACTTATTTCCAAACACCATTAAAAAGTTCTTTACAAAACAATAACCTAATCCTCTTTCATTGCTGGCATGGATAAGTGTAGTCAATTGAGTTACTATGGGTATAGGTAGAAAATACCGTTAACCTATGTGATGCATAACAGGAAACTATTATTGATTTGATGCCTGTTGTCTTTGGACTTCGGCTATGGCTTGCTGATCCATCATCATATACTTTGGGATATCTTCAACCGCTATATTTTTGCCAATAATGGTTCTGTTAGGATTCAATAAGTAGACGTAAGGAGTACCCAGGACATAATAATTAGAGTAGATGTCAAAGTTATCTTCATCTGATACATTGACCATGTCCTCCATTTTGTATTTTACAAGAAATTCTTTCCATTCTTTTTCAGGGGTGTCCATAGAAACCGCATAGACTTCCAAGCCTCTATCTTTCCACTCCTGATGTACTTTTGCTAATTTCGGAGCTGTTTCCTGACAATGGTCACATTCTGCATGATAGAAGAAAATAGCTACATATGGAGTTTGGATATCATAAAGAGCCTTGGTATTTCCTTGTGGATCTTTTGCCTCAATATTCTGTCCTTTTTTGCCAATTAAGCTCTTGGCTCTATACCCAGCCCTCAATTGCCAGGCATAAACCTGAGTGGAGTCTGCCCAAAAGGCTCGCTTTTCATTCAGATAGTTATCGACCATATGCACGTAAAGTGCTTCCTTATCTATGTTAGATTCTTCTTGAGGTTCGTAGGATTCCGCGATCCATACCGCAAAGAATTTGTAGTAATCCGGATGATTGGTCACCTTATTCATCAAGACATCGATGGCACGAAGTTTTGTCATCGTCTGATTGGGTGAATATTGGTAGAAATAGTTGGTCAATCGGTTAAAAATCACAGGTGTATGCAATAGCCTGCTGTCACTGAAATCCACATTATCCCAATAGTGATCAAGCATTAAAAAAGTTCTTTCATTTTCATCGATTGACTGATCTGTCAAAATTTCATTTAATATTTCCTTTGGTGCTTCTTGTGCTTTTTGGTATTGCGTAAACAGTGTGTTGGGATATTGCCCGTAAAGTTTTGCCAATTCCATGTCTCTTTTGGCAAATAGATTTTGACGTATTTGCTCAACGGCGTTTTGATCTATTTCTTGTTCCCCATTTGCTTGTAACTGTTGTATGGCTATTTGAAATTGATCCCCCATGCCGGCTTCGTACTTCAAAAGGGTATATAGTATCTCATTTTCGGTACTACCTGTTATCTGCATGTCCGTAACCAAATTAGGGTACGTAGTTTCTAAACTGAATACCTGATCTTCGTCCAGTAATACATCCAAGACGGTACTATCTGGTAAGATCAAATTATAATAGCCTTGGGCAAATAACTCATCCCTTTTGAAATAAGCGTTCCCTTGGTCATCTACAAAAGCAGAATCAATTCTGGATTTTTTGTTCTCATATACATCATGCAGATAGATCCAATTGGAGGACAATCCATTTACTTTTATATGAATATTTGTAGCTTGATCTGCAGCGCTTTTCGCACTATTTGTACTGTAAAAAACTAGAGAAAGAACAGCAATTATTATTACGGTTAAATATTTCATGGTATAAAAATTCAAGTGTTTTGGAAATGTACTGTTGTTTTGTCAGTACAAAGATGTGGAGGTCTACAAAGAGAAGTCTGTACTATTGATTCAAAAACTTGTACTATTGTTTACAAGACGGGGGAGGTTGACTAATTCATTTTGAAAATAGCTGTTTTGTTGATTTCCAAGCAATTACGAATCAAATCATCAGGAATGCTTCAACAACTTCATTGTAGAAAGGGGTGGGAGAGTGGACCTGTCTTTCTTTTAATTATTTTTTACTACATCTTTGGGGTTAATTCCAAACTCTTCAGTAAATGTTTTGGAAAAATAGCTGAGGTGGTTGAAGCCTACTTCATAAATCACCTGACTCACATTCAGCTCTCCTTGTTCCAGTAGTTCTTTTGCTCTATGTAATCGTATGGATCGAATAACATGTGAGGTGGGTTTATTCGTCAGTGCTTTGACTTTAAGGTGGAGTTGGGTTCTACTCATGCCCAAAGCTTTACACAATTGAGTCGTTCCAAAACTACTGTCCTCTAAATGATCTTCTACGGCTGTTTTCAATTGCTTCATAAAAGCATCTTCTTGGGTAAATGGATGTTCCTCAGTGGTAGATACATCGCTATTAGCAGCAGGAATGTTTTGATACCGCTCCTGCAATCGACGACGCAATTCGGCAAGTTTTTCTAGACGGACAAATAGCTCTTTTTCGTTGAAAGGTTTAGACAAATAAGCATCTGCCCCTTTTTCCAGACCTTCTAGTTTTGCATCTACAGTGGCTTTAGCAGTTAAAAGTACGATGGGAATATGACTGGTACGTACATCTTTCTTAAGCATACTACAAACTTCATAACCGTCTTTCTTGGGCATCATCACATCGCTTAGGATAAGATCCGGAATATGTTCCAATGCCATCTCAATGCCTTCTTCACCGTCTCTGGCAATCAGGAGTTGATAATGCTTATCAAGTAACGTTTCCAGATAAACAATCAGGTCGGGATTGTCCTCAATTATTAGTAGTGTTGCTTGTTGATTGTTGATTGTTGCTTGGACTTGGTTGTTATCCGTTGGCAAGAGGGGAGGAGGGTATGAGATAAACTGATTATCAGTGGCGGCATCCTCTACTTCCACTTGCTCAAGGGTTGCTTTTCTTGTAATGGGTAGGATCACTTTGAATGTTGATCCAATGCCTTCTTTACTTGTTACACTAATGTCTCCTTTCAAAACCTTCACCAATTCTTTACAAAGAGCGAGACCAATACCGGTACCCTCACCTTGGCGGGTAGTAGAATCATCTACCTGGTAAAAGCGGTCAAAAATGTGCAGGATTTTTTCTTCTGGTATACCAATACCTGTGTCTCTAATCATTGTTGTCAACTCTTTAGTATTTGAAGACGTATTTTGACTTACTGTCAAATACACATTCCCTCCATCAGGGGTAAATTTGATGGCATTAGAAATGAGGTTGGAAAAAATACGTAATAGCTTCTCCTTATCTATATCCATCAGTATTTCTGTAGATTCACTAAGGAAATGCAGTTTGATATTTTGATCTTCAGCCAACGATTGAAAGGATTCAAAGATGTATTTCAGATGAGCAATAACATCTGTCTGAATATAATCTGGCTGTAAGGTGCCGGCTTCAAGTTTGCGCAAATCCAGAATTTGATTGACCAGGTTGAGCAGGTTGTCTGTATTGCGTTTGATTATTTTCTTAATTTCTTCAGGGCCGGTGATCTTCGTTGACATTCCTCTAATTACGGTCAGTGGCGTCCTTAATTCATGTGAAATATTGGTAAAGAAGCGTGATTTTGCCTGATCCAGCTCTTTTAATTTTTCTGCTTGTTGCTCCAATTGATCTTTCTGATTTTCTATCTGGCTGGTTCGGTCTTTAACCATGCTTTCTAGCTCTACAGTACGTTGTTTGAGCTGACGTGTTCGCCAGCGAAGCAATGCATAAATGCCTGCTCCGATCAATAGGGCATAGATTAAATAAGCCCACCAGCTTCGATACCATGGCGGAAGAATGGTGAAGGAAAAAGTCCCTTCCTGACTAATTACCCCATTAGCATTCTTAGCTCTTACTTTGAAAACAAAATCTCCTTCCGGCAAGTTGGTATAATCTTTTCTAATCTCAGCTGTCCATTCTGACCAGTCTTTATCAAATCCCTCCAACCAGACCTGATATTGAGTCACATTAGATTGGTTGTAAGCTGTCGCCGCATACTCAAAACGCATAGAATTATAGGCATAAGATAGTGCTGGCAATTGATTGTTGGTGGGAGTACCTGCAAAGATTAAAGAATCACCATTGATTATTACATTTCTGACGAGGGCAGGAAAGTCAAAAGCATAGTTTTTTTCAATCTTTGGATTGTATTTTATTAATCCGCCGGTAGTGGCTATCCAGGCAATATTCGGATCAGAAGGGTCAGCAAAGATTTTATTGATAGCAGGTTGTGCTGAAAGGAGGTGCTTAAAATCCTGAGAACTAAGTTCATAGTTTTGATCAAAGGTAGGTTTTAAGCGGTTCAGTTGGGCTTGCTCTTCATTTATACTGATAAACCAAAAATCGCCATTTTCTTGTAGGCTCGGGGCAACAATAAAACGGGAAGTATCTGAATAAGGAAGAGTAAGATTGGGCTCAAATGAATCTGTACTTTCGTTGTAATTCTTAAACCCTTTTTGGGTGGAAAACAGCAATCCTCCATCAAGTACATTCACAAAACCAGTGCCTGTTGGATATCCCTTTGACTCATCATATTGTTGTATTTGAGCAGGTATAATTCTATTGGGTTTTGAGCTGATACTATCCGGGTTTGGAGCCTGAATCAAGTCCGGAACTTGAATTTTGTAAGCATTAAAAGTGGTTGTCACCCATAATTGACCGAGTGCAGTTTCTTCGATGGAAAGGATGTAATCCGAGATTCCCTGGATTTGCCCGGTATAGGCCCAGCCTTGGGTACCTTTTTGGAATAAGCCTATGTTTTTTCCCATCCCTACATAAATCAAGTTTTTATCCCTGGGAGAAGGTTTTAAAAAGGTGGCACTAACGTAAGCTATTGAATAGGCAATAGCTTCCTCTTTTGTCAAAGGACTTCCGTCTAGGTTACAAAAACTGACTCCGGCTGCTGAAGCTATCAAAAACTTACCATCACACTCGATAATATCGTAGAGTTGCGTACCATTGACCAAGATGTTTTTTAGCTTAAAGGTAGTCCTGTAATCTTCCTTTTTAGGTGAGGTCATTTGAAAAAAACCGACAGAACCATAGCTGAAAAAATTTCTTCCTTGGTAAAACATTCCTTTTATATCTCCTCTCAGGCCAAGTTCTTCTGAGTAAAGAGAATAAGGAGATGGCCATGTAATTTGAGCAATCCCATTATCGAAAGCAGCCCAAAGGTTTTGCTCCTTATCTACGAAAAGAAATTGTACTACCTCATCCTGTAAGCCAAGATCAGTATTTAACACTTGAATGATATTGAAGTCCTCATCCGCAAAGACAATTCCTTTTTGATAGGTAGCGAAAGCAAAGGTATTGTTCTGTAAAAGTAGACTGTTGTATAGGGTATTTTCACCAATATATTTGGCAATTGGTAAAGGCAGGTCTATTTTTTCTGCTTTGACACCATCGTAGCTAAAAAAACCTTTTTGGATGGTGCCAATGAAGATTTCATCCTTTGTAGATCCCGGTAAGGAGGATATTATTCGGATTGTACTGTAGGCAAAGACCTCTCCACCCGGAACAACTTCCAAAGCTTCTTCTACTACTTTTTGCAAGCCAT
>JBCBCD010000037.1:0-16570 GCA_038530915.1 Bacteroidota bacterium | reverse complement strand
TTAAAAATAATACACCTCCGGGTGAAATTATTTTTAAAGCAAAAAAATGCGCCTTTTTGCCTCGCTAATCATCACAATCTCTTTGCTTTTGCTGACAAACTGTAATAAGGGAGAATCTACTGAAGGTTCGATGGACCATTTTGTCAACTCAATTGAAAATCAACTGGATCAGGATAGCATCAGATCCATTTATCGTTCTGCAATTGCTAAGCAATTGGATAAGTATCCCCAACAACCTACCTACGAAAGAGGGAAATTATATCCTGTAGACGAAGCTCCGCAAGACACTAACTTTTTTGTATTTAGAACTTTGCTGAATCAGGCTGTAGAAAAAAGAGAGATTTTTCAATTAATCGAACACCTCTCTGCCAATGTTTTCATTGATTCTACTAATAGTGGTATAGAAGCATTCACACAAAGATGGAACCTTAGTGATCAAAACAATGCCATCCAATCCGACTTATGGGATAAGCTAGCGGTTGTCCTAGGACAAGGTGGATCCTTTAATGGTGGAAATACTACCTTTTTAATGCCTTATTATCATCAGGCAGCCTTAATCAATGGGAATCAATCCGGAGATAAAAAGGCTTTAATATATGGCTCCGGAGTTAGAATTCGTTTAAAGCCTGATCTCAATAGTGAAGTAGTTGACAAACTATCTCATGAGGTAGTTCAATTAGATGAAATAACAGATATTTCTACCACCATCTCTAATGAAACTTATACATGGTATAAGATTACCACCAGAAATAATAAAACCGGCTTTGTTTGGGGTAAGTTTTTACGTCCCATCGAGGCTGCCAAATTAGAGTTTAGAAAAGAAAATGCAGGCTGGAAAATCAGTAAATTGGTCTTGTAGGACATTCAATTTTTCATATTGATTAAAATAGTTCACAACGAATAAACAAAATGATTAAACTCATTCTCTTTTGTGACATTTAGATCTTTCTAAAAGTTTTAATCGTGCTAACTAGCAAGTGAAACTAGTACAAATAACAGATGAAAACACTTGCTAAATTAGCCCTCGTTTTTCTTGTATGCCTATTGGGATGTGAACAAGACACACTATTCCAAACACTTACTGTTGTCAATGGTCAGGGAGGTGGCGAATATGAAGTGGGCACCAAGCTTACAATCACAGCCAATCCTCCTGAAGCTGAAATGGGTTTCTCACATTGGATTGGAGATACTGTCTACCTCAATAAGCCAAGGGCAGTACAAGCCATTCTTACCATGCCATTAAGCGATGTATATGTGGAAGCCATTTACAAAGCATTGCCTAAATATAAACTTGATGTAATTGGAGGTACAGGTTCTGGAAGTTATTTGGAAGGAACGGAAGTTGCTGTCTCTGCAGAAATACCGGGAGAAGATTACCAGTTTGTGGATTGGGCTGGTGACACTGTCTATATGACCAAGCACGATACCATCGATTCTTATGTAATCATGCCTGCTGAGGATATCCAAATAGAAGCAACTTTTGAAGAAATCATTCAACTCATCAGTTTTTCCCAACAAGTATTTCCATTGATAAAAAGGAATTGCAATTCCTCTAGCTGTCATTCTGCTAAGAGTAGAGATTATCCTTTATCGACTTACGATGAAGTATATTCTTCTAGAGATGGGATAAAATCCTTTGTTTTAGATAGAAGCATGCCCATTGGAAGGACCTTAAAACAAGAAGAAATTGACTTGATTGTTGGCTGGATTGATCAAGGTGCTAAAAACAACTAGCTATGATGAATATCATTTTTCAATCCTGTGTAATGCTACTTATTTCCGTTGTTATTTCCAATGCTGAACCGCTTGTAACCAATAATCATATTACACAGATTGAAGTCTATACTTTAGAAAAACCGCCCTCATTTAAGGATGAGATTTTACCCATTTTTCAAAAAAAATGTGGCATTGATGATTGTCATGGAAAGAAGGAAAAACCATCTATGAAGAACTACGAAGAAATAAAGAAAAAAATCAAACGCATTAACAAGCGCATCTCCGATATCAATATACCGATGCCTCCCCGAGGACAAGACATTACTTTAGAAACCATGGAATATCTAGCTATAGTCAATTGGATAAAAGCGGGAGCTCCCAACAATTAAAAACATTATTATGAATCGCTTAATTACCTCTCTATTACTACTATTCATTTTCTCAGCAAGTGTAAGTGCTCAAGAACGTATACAAGAGACTTTTAAAACGTTCAGAATCATCAATGGCCAGTCTGTAGAAACACTTTGGGCCAATAACCTTATGTTTACCATTGGTCACCGCTTTGGCGGAACTCTTGATCAGGGTATCGATGAGTTATTTGGAATGGATGCTTATGCAGATGTGCGTTTGGGTTTGGCCTATGGTATTAATTATGATTTGACTGTAGGTATTGGGAGGAATAGATTTAGAAAAATTTATGATGGATTTGTCAAATACAAAATTTTGCATCAGAAAGAGAATGGGTTTCCTTTTTCAGCAAGTATTTTTACTTCTACTGCAATAAGGACAGAAGAGTGGCCCGATGATATCGTTGATGAACTCAGCTTTAATCACAAATTGAGTTATACTGCTCAGTTAATAATGGCCAGTAAGCTAAGTGAAAAATTTAGTATCCAATTAAGTCCAACTCTTGTATACCGTAATTTGGCTCGTGAAGTAGCTGATGAAAATGATACTTGGGCAGTAGGCATTGGTCTGCGCTATAAAATTTCTGATTCTGTAGCCCTGCTTTTTGAAAACTATCAAAGGCTTAATGCAAATGATTTACCCAATAGATACAATCCTATTGGCATTGGTATTGACTTCACTTCAGAGCGGCATTCGTTTCAAATACAATTTTCCAATGCAAATAGCTTAATTGATCAGCAATTCATACCCGAAACTAATGATGATTTTTTTGATGGAGGTATACATATAGGGTTTAACATTACCCGTAGGTTTGCACTATAGTCACGTAAGTACGCCTTTATTACGATTATTGGGTTCTAATAGGTCCCATTTATTGCCATACAAATCTTCAAAAACGGTGACTATACCATAAGGTTCTTCTTTGGGTGGGCGTATAAATGTGATGCCACGTCTAAGGTATTTGTTGTAATCTCGCCAAAAGTCATCGGTGAATAAGAAAAGAAAGACCCTTCCTCCAGTTTGGTTTCCAATGCTTTTGGCTTGCTCTTCATTGGCAGCCTTGGCAAGTAATAAACTGCATTCTTTTGCTCCTTTTGGAGAAACAACAACCCAACGTTTGTCTTCATTCAAGACAGTATCTTCAATCAATTCAAAATCCAGGCTATTCACATAAAAGTCAATAGCTTCATCATAATCTTTCACCACCAAAGCAATATGTGCTATTCTTTGTTTCATTGGCCTACTGATTGATGGTTTTAAAGATTCTATTAGCGCTAAGGATAGCTCCTTCCATATAACCGCTGTATGCTGCACTGGTCTCCGTACCACCAAAGAACAGTTTTCCGTCTAAATAAGCTTTCTTGTATACCTCATGTCCATTATTTTGGTGTGGTAAAACTGATGTAGGATAATCAGTGAAAGTAAATTTTTCAACTCTCCAAACACGCTCTTCATAGGATAGGTAATCTTTCACACGCTCACCATAATATTTAGAGAGCTGATTCAAGATGAGGGCTAATCTTTTTTCCTTACTTACCGCATGAAAAGAACCATTTAAAAAGCCCATTAGTGCGAATGCATTTTGCTCGTAATTGGAGTGATCATACATCTCTGGAATAGGGCCAGCATTGCTAAAAACCGTTCCACTTAAGTTCTTTTCCAGCCAAAAAGGAGACGCATAAGACAGGCCAATTTTGATGGACTCCCCCATCCAGGTTTGAGTTGTAGCAGCTACTTCAATCAGTTCTTCGGGCATGGGCTCATTCACTTCAATGAGCTTAAAAAACAAAGCCGGCGGCAAAGTGGAAACTACTTTTCTAGCCTGAAAAGTAGTATTCTCAGTACTTACCAATAAGTTTTCAGCTCGATTTTCAATCTTATTCACTGCTTGCAAAAGATGTATTCTTTCCTCATCCAATGATTCTGCCAGCTGATTGATAAGGCTTGAAGTACCACCAACTATTCGGTAACTGGGAACATCATTGGGTGGTAAGTTGACCAACATGGGTGGACTTGAAGACATGGGTTCGTAAAAGGCTGTACTTCCCATGTGTTGTTCGAATATCTTTAATCCCAATGTTTTCAATAATTCTATCACTGCTTTATTCTGTGGCCACAACCAGGCTGCACCCATATCGATATGACCATTATTATCCAGTTGTCGAGTAAAAATCCGCCCTCCAAGTCTATCTCTTGCCTCAACCAATTGATAATCTATGCCTTGCTGCTGTAGGTAGTAGGCTAATGTTAAGCCAGTAAGTCCACCACCTATAATGAGTATTTCAGAATTGTTGTTTTCCATATTTGTCAATAACAGCTTAGGCAGCAGTATTGTTGGGAAGTAAGCGTAGCTACTTTTTGGGTAAATACAATCGCATCTGACCTAAGTTCACTTCATCCAAATGTCCCATCATTTCTTTATCTTTAGTAATTAAATGCATGTGTAAAAAGGTATCATGATGGGTGAATACCCCTTGATGTTTTGTCGAAAAAAATCCAACAATCTCAACCTCTCTGGTATCGATTTCGTACTTAACTTGTCCTTGATGTGCTTCTTTAGGTGAGGACACTGCAGTTCCATCCGGTAAGTTTTGAACGTGGATTTTAGCTTTGTCAACCTTACCCATTAGCTTAAATACAAATGGTCTTTTGTATGCCTTCGTCTGTTCACCTATAAAAACTTCTAGATCCTTTATAGATTTAATATCTTCTGGTAGGTTTATTGGTTGCCATTCAATAACATTTCCATACACAAAAAAAGGAGCTGAAACCCGAGAGACTTCCTTAACGATCATGGAAGAGTCTGAAGTTACTTTAGAAATATATGTAATTCCATCATTGATTAGTATTTCTCCTTTTAGATAACTTATTGGTCCCACCCCATAAAGCCCCTTCTTCTCTCTTATCGTATCCATGGAAATAGTTTCACCTAACTCTCCCTTCCACATAACATTTTTCATTGCTCCTGCTACTTGAATAGCTGGATATGTATCAGGTCCATTAGATAATTGATTTGAATCACAGGCATAAATACTCAACACTATGCAAACAAACAACAAACGATTTATCATACTCAGTTATTCAATTTTGATAAGTGGTTGGACAAAAACAAGTAGTATTTTTGTCCAACCACTATACTTACTTTAATCGCCCATACATAATTAACCGGAGAATTAGATTGTAGTTTCTTGAGCAAATTAATAGAAAAATCTTACCATAAATGTGTTTAGTCCGTTCAGTTGGTAGATAACCTTTTTAATCTAATCTTCGCATTGCTTTGATCCGGATTAATTTCCAAAACCTTAGAATAATAAGCAATGGCTTGATCATTTTTTTCTTGTTCTTCCAACATGAAAGCTTTGAATAAATAAGGAAAGTCCCACTTAGGACGTACGGCTATCAAGTAATCCATGATCAATATTCCCTTTTCATATTCTTCTAGGTCCATGTATCCACGACCAATTAAGAAAACATTATTGCTATTGGGAATCAAATGGGTACTTTCATAAGCTTCCCATTCTTTCGTTAACTCTATTGCCGCATTTACACCACCTTGAAATAAGGTATCAAAAAACGCTTTTGTAGCTCTGGGCAGTGGAGGTTCTTCTTCAAATCCTACCAGATAGTTGATTATTTGGTTGGATAGATTATTGACATTGGCCGGCAGTTTATTACTTAGAATGATAACCACTATATCGTGACGAGTCAAAAAAGAAATCTTTGATTCAAAGCCTGGACTTCCACCTTCATGATGAGGGTTCTTTGCCTGATCTTTTTCTCCAAGCGGTGGCCAAACATAGGAATTAATAAACCATCCATAACTATACCTACCTTTTTGCTTGCTAAAGAATTTTTCTTTGTTGATCTCATTTAACAAATCTCCATTTGTTATTTCTTGACTCCAAATAAACAGATCATTCACTGTTGAATAAATAGATCCTGCTCCTACTACATAAGACTTTTCCTCAAAAATAGCAGGCACAACTTTTTCTGGTAAGCCAACATATCCTTTAGCAAAGTGTATAAGCTTATCTGGAGATATTTCATGCCCTGTATTTAATAAACCCAGAGGCTGAAAAAGAAGCTGATCTAAGGCTTCGCCATAAGACAAACCAGTGACTACTTCGATAATTTTGGCTGCGATATTATAGCCAAGATTGGAATAAGCCCATTTGGAACCGGGTTCAAATAGCAAGTCAGAAGTATTTATGAGTTGAATGATGCTATCTATAGAAATATAGCTTTTCCCTAGTTCCTCTTCAGACAGAGATTCTATATCTCTTGCTAAGCCACTCGAATGAGATAAGATTTGATGAATGGTAATTTGACTTCCAATTTCAGGCTTCAATTCGGGTACATAAGTAGAAATAACTTGATCAAAATCTACCTCTCCATTTTGTTCTAAAACCAATAAAGCTGCAGCTGTAAATTGCTTAGATAAAGAAGCCAATCTAAATTTTATATCCAAATTGTTGGGCCTTCGATTTTCGTAGTCAGAAAATCCATAAGCTCCTTGAAATAAAATGCTGTCTTTGTAGCCTACTAATACCGTCCCACTGAATTCATATAGTTCCTCGTAAGCATCAATTATTTCTTTCAACGGTTCAAGCTCACTCACAGGTTCTAAGAATTCAGTGGAAGGATTTTTATTACAGTTTGAAAAACATAATAATAGTACAAAAAGAGAATACCAAATGTGCTCTTTAGTCATGATCATAATTTTTTAAGAAGACTAAAGAGTAGAAAGATGGTTACTCTTCTTGGAGTTCTTTTAATTTTTTGATGGAAAAATCTTGTTTAGGATTTATGGCAAGAGCCTTTTTATACCATTCAATCGCTTTTTCTTTATTGCCCATTGCTACGTAAGCATCCGCTACACTATCAGGCCAACCTGGATATTCTGGTTCCAGGTCTACATTGAATAAGAAGATATCAAGCGCCTCCTGATGATGGCCGCCATCAAGCAGCCAATATCCCAAATCGTCCAAATCACCTCCATTGAATGTATATTCGTCTTCATGGTTTTGCTTGGCATCTTCATAAAATGATCTACAAGCAGCTATTCCTTCTGTCAAGATTTTATCTTTTAGAACTAAATGCATGGGGCGTTTCCATATTCCTGGAGTTTCAAAGATCTCCGTTCTTATCAAGTGAGCTGCCGTACCAAAGCTCCTGAATGAATTATTATTTCCCATCACAAAAACTGCAGCCTTTCTGGCAGGTATAAAACAAAAGAAGGTGCGATAACCATCATCACCGCCAGAGTGATAAAAAATACTTTCGCCAGTTACAGATGATTTTTGAGTAAACCAGCCTAAACAAATATCTGTTGTATTGTATGCGTTTTCGGTTACAGTAGTCAAATTCGTGTAGGAAGAAGAAGAAAAGATTTTTTTCCCATTGACTTCTCCTTTGTTTAAATAAACCTGTGCCCATAGCAGCATGTCTTCAACGTTTGAATGTAAAGTTGAGCTAGGAGCATGCCTACGATTATATGGATAAATATCTAACTCTTCCATTTGTAGATCTTTGCCTATACCATGTGGCTTTGTTGCTATTTGTTCTGGTACATCGGGCTTGAGGAAAGTAGAATTTTTCATTCCGATGGGTTTAAGAATCTTTTGAGTCATGTATTCCTCGAATGTCATTCCGGATACTTTTGCAATTAGATCACCCATCATATCATAAGCTGCATTAGAATAACTGTGTTCTTTACCCGGTTTAAAATCCAACTTCAATGAAGCAAAACCTCTTACAAAACGCTCAGCTGCTCCATCATCATATTGTGGTTTATCCCACTCGTAGTCATCCACATCGGGTATACCTGATGTATGATTGAGTACCTGCTTGACTGTAATTTTTTTGTAGCGCTTATCCTTCATCTTGAAGTATGGCAAGTAATCCGTAATTGGTTTGTCTAAATCAACTTTTCCTTGTTCTACTAATTGCATTACAGCAGTAGCTACAAATGGCTTAGATACAGATGCCATGTGAAAAAGGGATTTTTCTGTCAATGGAGCTTGATCCTTTTTACCTTGTACCCCTAAAGCATTGCTATAGTAAATATCTCCATTTTTTATAATACCAACAGTAAAGCCCGGAACATCATAAGATGCTCTGATGAGCTGCATCAGAGAATCCAACTGATTTTGATTGTTGAGATTGTTATTTTTTTGTCCAAACAATAGAAAGGTAACAAAACAAAACAGTAATAGTAAACCAAATTTTTTCATATCAATTGAGAGTTTACAAAAAGACCCTTCTCAATTGCAATAGTTGGAATAATAATCGGTAATTATCTATCTTTTACCCTATATACAAACTTTAGGCCACTCCAGTCATCATCTACCGCTGCTACTTTGGTATCTACCAGTCCAATATCCAATAGATGTTCTCTAATCATGTCGCGCTTTAAATCGGTGGCAATCTTGGATTTCCCCTTTGGCCAGCTTACCCAAAGCAGGCCATTTTTCTTTAAAGCAGTTTTGTATTTTTCACTGATGCCCTGTAGTTCTTCAAAAGTTGTACAAAACAAGTGTATGAAATCTATTCCTTCATTTGTAATCTGGTCTTGAATGACTATTCCTTCTGGTAGATCTGAAAATAGATCAAAATAATGTGAAGGTTGGTTGTATAATAAGATTTGAAAATTCTCCTTAATTCCTAGTTTTTTGGCTAGTGGAGTGCCAGAATATCCTGAAGGCATAATATTAATGTTTGTTTTAGTTATTAAAGTCTCAATTCATCGATCTTTTGGTTCCTTCCTTCTTATCAAACCAAGTCTGAACCAGTAATACAGCATTGGGCTTTGATCCATCATAATAATTTGGATCGATCACCTCTCCGGATAATTCCAATAACAATTTGTCCTCAAATCTATCAATAATTTTTATACTGTTTTTATCGGTGCCTTCATGGCTAGAATAATA
This sequence comes from Bacteroidota bacterium, assembly GCA_038530915.1. Classification (GTDB taxonomy): domain Bacteria; phylum Bacteroidota; class Bacteroidia; order Chitinophagales; family Saprospiraceae; genus JANQPA01. The sequence continues at coordinate 7,517 of JBCBCD010000037.1, read as the reverse complement.
GAAATTGGTGATCCAGCCTTCTTTTTTTTCATCGTAAGCCTCAGGAATCTCAGCATAAAACCCTTTAACCAGGTCTTCTTCTTTCAGCTTGCTATCTATGTAATTTAATTCCCAGTTTAGAGAACTAAAAAAACTCCCTGTATCCTCTCCAATTTCCAAGCTCTCATCCGATTTCAAGTAGACACAAAAGGTCTTTAAGTTATTATCTAGGTAAAAATTCCAGCTAGCCGATTTTACTTTATACCGTTCTTCCCCATTAAAACGTTTAATGATCAGAATATTTTTTTCGCCCTGCATGCAAGTCTTGGTTTATTTAAAAATAATGCTACAATATTTATTGCCTACTTGGGTATTTCAGTAGAAGTCACACAATCTATTTTCCATTCATTGTCATACTTTTTGTAAATGGCTGTCCAGGCATAATGAGTTTCATCTTCCAACATGTTTCCTTCTCCATCATCATAGGTGAGCACCACTAATTTGTCAACTATAGTATACGCTAACTTTCCATCTTCAGAAAAGCGAATGATGGGTTCTGATACATCGTCCCACCTCTCAAATGCTACGGCAGAAAAATAATTGTTATACCGCGCTGTAGTTTCCTCATTAGTTGGAGTTGTAATCAATCCTCTATTGACTGAGATGAAGTTATCAGAAAGTTGATTAGCGAAAGCAATGGAGTCTTTGTTGAAATGATAGTCGCGTTGCAGCTTGTGTAGCTCGAGGATTTTTTCCCTTTCAGCCTCCAAATCAATAGGCTGTGGTTGGTTGCAAGACAATAGGAAGATGAAAAGAGATAAGATGTAAATAGACTGTTTCATTGAGTAATGGTTGTTAGCATTTTTTAGTTAGCATTCTTCCTATATCTTACTTACTTTTCAATGTATTTATTTTCCTTAAGAGTAGATTTCTGTTCTTTGCTGATTGAATCCATTTAGGCAATCTGCTTTCCAGGCTTTTATTGGACCAACCATAAGTCGTTTTACTCCTGTTCCGCACAGTGCTGGAGATAAATTGTTCTAAAAAGTCCAAGTGATTCAAATTATAGGCAAACAGGGTATGGCCTTTTACATCCACGGTATACCATAGCGGTAAGTTAAAATAGCAATCGAAAGGATGCCCTAGTAAAATTCCAAAATTTTTATATTCCTTTTTTGAAATATAGTATGTACTTGGGTTGCCATTCCACTTCTTTGTGAGTCCACAGTTCATGCAACTCAATCTAGTGTTTCTTCTATTGGATTTATCGGATATCACAACAGCCCTATCCTGGCACTGAGGACAAATGACCATAATTTCATCGATGAATTCTGTCAGGCAGTGATATCTGTTGTTCATTCTTTGAGGATTCTTAATATTGAAGTTGCCTGTAACCTCTTGTTAATAGTTTCATTATTTAATTCTAAGCATGTATTTCTATCTGATTTTTCACCTTTTTTGACTCTGAAATCTTACGTTCCAAGTCAGTTTTCATTTTATGTTCAAATTCTAACGAAAATAGCCTCCACCAATAATGAGCAGGGATTTCACCACTGCTATGCTCTTCTAATCGATACATTAAATCAATATTAGGTTGTTCTTTACCGTTTAGGAGACGGCTAAACTTTGTTTGGTGAATACTTAAGTCGGCAGCAAATTCTTTTTTTGTTTTATTCAAAATATCAGCATACTGTCTAAGTTGATTGCTAAACGTGAATCTATCTTCAAACTTATTTTCTCTCAGATAAGTTCTAATTCTAAATTTTATCTTCATAAGCTTACCAAAAAGAATTTCTGACTCACTCATGTTTTTTAGTTGATTTAGTCTCAGTTCTCTAAATTCCTTATCAGCTTGTCTTTGTTCTTCTTCATCCAGGTCATCATCATTGAAAAAGAAACTTTCCACTATTTCTTCATCAGAATACTTCTCTCTTAAATCTTTATATATTTTTTCACTCTTCTTCATCTATCCAATATTTTTTTATTAAGTCCATCGATGTCTTTTGCTCAACCGCTAAAAGTCTTCCATATTTCCGAAAACCGTATTTATTTTGATAAAGAGCTATTAATTCGGTCTTTGGTTTTAATGAAACATAACCCCAATAATCTTTCTCAAAGGCTACTTGACAAGCAAAAGCAAGTAAACATCCGGCAATATTCTCAATCTCCTTATTCTTACCTCTATTTTTCTGTCCTACTTCAATCAAACTTAAATGAATTCGAAATTCTTCAGGTACATCTACTAATGACATTAAGCCTAATATTTCTTTGTCTTTACCTTTTAAGTAAATCTTGTAAACCTCATTCTTTGATTCAATTTTCCAATCAAAATAAAACTGTTTTGACTTTGAAATTAACGCATAATCTGATTTTACGACCTTCTTAATTATGGATGCTAATGTTTTTCTTGTTCTTTTTTCAACAAGTGGCATGAGTCTTTATTGTATCATTAAGATACAATAATTTATAAAAATTGTAAACTATTTATCCTTATTCAATACCCATGCTCGTACCAATATGAATTGCTACTGTGCTGCGCCTCATCTAGGCTAAAAATCTGATCGTTCAAAATATTAATTAACTTTTGTTACACGGTATTCAATATTTTGTAGATTTCAAACCTATAGTTATTTTGAAGCTGTAAATCCAAACATTTATAAATCTGGCATTTTATCAGTAGTTATTCTTCATTAAACTAGTTCATTTGTCTATGAATTACTTGCATAAAAAGTATCACTACATCCCCAAATCTTCAACCAACTCAATAAAATCAGTAAAACTATTGGATGTCCTCGCTTCCCAATCATAACTATCATGGCTAATCATTCTGATTGCAACAAGCTTCTTACTTGGAATAATGACTAAATAATTTCCTAAATATCCATTGGCATTGTATCCAATGAGAGAACCAATAAATAGCTTCTTTCGGATTTGTAGACCTGCCGGTAAGTGTTCATAAAGATATTGGTTATAGTTGGGGCCAAAAACCTGTATCAGTTGTTTTTCAAATGCTTGGTAGTCTTCATAATGTCCTTGCATTAATTCAACTTTTCTTATGAAACCTTTGTCTACATCAAGCATTTTTAGTTTTTGAACAATCGACTCATCTACCAAATAGTTTACTTTTTCGTATTGAAGCCACCAAAGTAGTCCATAACCTCTATATTGATCTGTAGGACGTAGCATTTTTTCAATGGTGCTAGCTTTCAAAACTCTCTTTTGCTTATACATTCCCTTATTCAAAACCAATTGACCAATCTTGGTGAAATCTCTTGGTTTTAATTGACATCCAGCCATGACATGTGGGTTTCCGGCCTCATCTTTGGTCCAAGCATAATCGTAAATTTGTAGGGGGTTGAAAATCCTCTTAGCTATATACTTGTCTAATTTTTGGCTAGTCGTTCTTTCTACAATTCCAGCTAGAAGATTGAGCGCTTTATTGTTGTAACTAAATGTTGTACCAGGTACATCCGACAGTTCAGCAGCCAAAGCCAATTTGACAAAATCTGGACTGGGATAAATCTCTTTCCCAGCATTGGGTACATTCTGGATTCCGGAAGTCATATTCAGCAGATGTCCCACTGTAATTTTCTTTTTTATGCCCTGATTCCATTCCGGGTAAATTGTATATACAGCTGTCTCCAAGCTATCTAGAACTCCATCTTCCCATAATGCCATCATAGCAAGGGCGACGATACTTTTGGTACAAGACATACTTTCTATCAAAGTATCTGGGTGACCTATTCCAAAATACTTTTCAGCTATCAATTCATCATTTTGATAGATGATGATGGCTTCTGAATTAGTCAATTCAGCTTTTTCGAGTATTTGATTAAGTTTGTTGTTATCAATTTGTTGAGCTAATAAGCTATTTACCGTCATTAAAAAGAATGCGCTGAGATACATTAATCTTTTCATGGATACTATAGTTTTTAATCCAAAGATTGACAAGCATTCTACTTTAAAGAAATTCATTACAGTTGTTGTTATTACGTTGTATCCAGGGTAATGAATCTATTTATTAAGCAGTTAGTTCATCTTTTTGATGTACTCTTTTGGAGATTGATTAAAGGTTCGTTTGAATACTCTGTAAAAGGAAGTATAGCTTTTGAAGCCACATTCGAGGGCGATGGTCTCAAGTGAAAACACTCGATGATCTCCATTTTTAATTCTTTCAATAAAGTATTGGAGTCGGTAGTGATTGATGAAATCATAAAAATTATTACCCGATTTTAAATTGATCAATCTAGACAATTCTGTTCGACCAATTCCTGAAAGTTTGGATAGTTGTGTTAATGTCAGAGATTGATCCAGAAAAGGCTTTTCATTTATTATACTCGTCTTTAACAGCTCCCATTGATTTAAGATGGTCTTTTCATCCTTTTCTAAGGTATTTGTAATAGGTCCTGTATCAAATGGATTGATTTCCACAGGAACAAAAAATCGAATAAAAAATAACAAGGGTGTGAATGAAAACAGCACAAAAAGAATCTTTCTTACTAATTCCTCTTTTACTGCATCTATTTCGAAATATCCCAGTGAAAATGCAATAGGAAGGCAAAAGGACAGAATACCAGAAACCAAAATAAAGCGATTGATCAATAAGTGATACTCTACATTAGTACTGGAGTTATTGGTTTGCAAGGTTTGTTTATGAAGTTGATTATTTCTTAGGATGAGTAGCAAATAAAAAAACGAGTAGGAAACATAGAAGATGTGAAACCACAAAGGGTCATTTGCCCCTTCCATAAACATGGATAATTTATCAGAACTGGACATTCTATAAGACGGCAAAATGATGGTAACCATTATTGGAATGATGATGTGTAAATACCAATATTTTACTTTTTGCAGTCTAAAACTTTGGAACAAAAAAGTAAGTGGATAAATAAAGAATATAAACGGACTTGATATGAAAAGCAAAGCAGGGTAATCATAATATAACTCAGAAAAACGAACTATTCTTTCAAATAAGATTATGCCTATACAAAAGAAAAGAACAGAAAGATAAAGCGCAGTTGACCGTTCTCTTTTAAACGAGAAAAAGATAATAACAACCCCAAGTAAAGAATTAAAAAGGCCATAGAAAAGAAATAAGGAAGACCAATCAAAAGTCATTTATTCAATAATCAAGCTGTCTGTAAAATAGTCATTTTGAAATTTCCTTTATTCTCCTGCTTCATCAATAATCCTTTTAATCGTTTCTTTCTCCTGTTGTTCTATTTCTGTGTTAAATATTCTGTCTTTGGCAAAATAAAATGCCTCATTGTGGTCATAGGTTAAGACCCAATTCAAAGTCCTATCCCATATTAATTCATTGGTACCGAAAAAGAGTTCATGTGAAAACTTGATAACCATTTTCCATGTCAGTACAAAGCCCCATTTAGGTTGTGGCACCCAAAACACCTTATTGTCAAAAGGAATTCCTCGATTATACAGCCACTTTTTGACTTCCTCTTCGGATTTATCTCCCGAGAAGTATTCCTCTCTTTTGGTAAAATATTCAGGTTTGATGAATTTATCTCTAAATATCTTTTGGCTGTTGAAAAACTTCCATAGAAAATGAGTTCCTTCTTCATTTAAAGGAATGATTTGATCTTCGAATTCAGGTGATACGCCACTCCCCTCACCTTCTTCGAATTTCCATTTCAAAGGATGTTCTAAGAGGGGAATACTAAATGCTTCTATATTATCAAGTGATGGTTTCATTTTTAATTGTCATTCAGAACTTGTTACATATTTCTACCTTTAGGTCACCCAAAAGCTTTCCAAATCGTCAAAACAAAGATAAATAAGTAGTTAACAGAACTGAATAAAACTATCTAAGATTGATCAATGAAAAAATTCTTTTATTGTTTTGTTCTGCGCCTTCGTCTAATGATAAATCTTATTCCAAGTACTAGCAAAACCAATACTACCAATAGCACTCCTCCCGCTAATAAATAGAGTTTTGTCAGATCCGGTCCGGCTAATAAATAAAATGAAAGTTCACCTCCTAGTTGTTCTCCATATTCAGAGTTAGTGAACAACACAAACCCCCAACCCTTATCAGGATCTATAGCCATGTAGGAGGTGAAGCCGTAATTGTTTCCTCCATGCATGTATATATTGGTCATTGGTAGACGAGGCTTGAAGAAACCTAAAGTGTAATCGATTTTAATGGAATTGAACTCATCTACATAAGAATGAACCTTAAACAATTCGTCATAACTCTCTTGCTTCAATCCTTTTTTTTCAGACATTGCAAGCAACCACATAGAAAAATCTAATGCTTCGGAATGAATAGAGGCAGGAGCTCTAAACTGATATCTAAAAATGCTATCAACATCCTTTTCAGGACTGACCCATTCTCCATCTTCATCATAAGGTTCAGCTTTGTTTGCCTTGCTGTAGTCATCTTGGATAAAAACAGTATGCTTCATTCCAAATGGCCTTGCCACTTTCTTTTGAAAGCTTTCTTCCAGTCCTTCCCAATTGGTCTGATCAATATGCTTTAGTACCATTGCAAGGTATTGATAGCCTTCCCCAGAGTAGAAATAATCCGTTCCGGGATCAAATTTTAGGATTAGTTTATCATCTGGAAGGTCACTGCGCCAATTAGGAAACCCTGTTCTATGACTCAAGACCATACGAGCAGTGATTTGCTTATACCTTCCATCGTGTGCAATATCAGGATAAGGTAGATAAGTGTACAAAGGTGTATCTAAATCAAGCTTACCTTCTTCCACATATTTCATGACAAAATAAGCAAAAATGGGCTTTGAAATAGAAGCGCCTTCGAAGATTGTCTTTTCAGTAACAGGTATCTCATCTTGTAAGTTGGCGTAGCCAAACGTTTTATGATGTACTACTTTTCCATCATTAATAAATGCAATGGACATCCCTGGAATATTAAGGCGATTCATTTCTGATTCTAAATGGGTATCTATCATTTCTTTAGGGATATCAAATCCAATGTAACTATTGATAACATTTTTTTTGTCAGCACAGCTGAAGAGTAAACACAAAAAGAAGAGCATTAAAAAAGTAATTCTCTTGTTCATTGAGTTGATGGTGTGTAGGCTTTTGCAAAATAGCTATTTGTTAGATGGAATAATAAGGTTAATTCCCCTATTCAATAGGTTGTGCTGAGAATAAATAAAAATATATTAGCAATATGATAAAAGAGATAGGTGACTCTCTAGTAGTCATTTAGGATTTTCTGAAAATACAGTTGGATAGCTTTACAAGTTTTCAATCTCTTGTCTGCTCAAGTTGGTATATCGTATAATCTTTTCAATGGGTTCTCCATTATTTTTCATTTCAATAGCAATTTCCTTATTTCGTTCAATTCTTCCTTTTTTCATCCCTTCTTCTCGACCTTCCTCTCTACCTTCTTCCCTAGATGTATCAACTACATTTTTAATATCTCTATAGTATTTTAAACTTCTTTCATAAGCCTCTCTTTCTTCATGTGTGAACTTCGCTATCTCAGCTGCCTCAAATAATTTCTTAAACCCAAAGTCGGTAAGCGGATTTATATACCTATCTTTTAAACC
>JBCBCD010000036.1:2304-16740 GCA_038530915.1 Bacteroidota bacterium | reverse complement strand
TTGAGTACTCCAGTATGTTGCTGCATAAACTCATTGGTTCTTTCATCTACTACTCCCTAAAATCTGAAAACACCCTTGATCTGGCCAAAGAAGATTTGGTAAAAGGGATAACTGAGTATCTTAATAATAATATCTACGACTCCATTACACTTCAACATTTAGAGCGAAAGTTTAATAAATCAGTTTCTTCTCTTTCTGCCATTTTTAAAGAAAAAACAGGCTATTCCATCATGCACTTTTTTAGCTTGATTAAAATTCAAAAAGCCTGTGAACTGATTAATCTAACTAATTTGTCCATAAAAGAAATCAGTTATGAGTTAAACTACCAAGATCCGCTATACTTTTCGAGGGTATTTAAAAAGTTTATGGGTGTCTCTCCCAGAGCTTACCGACAAAAAAATTAAAAATTATTAGGGCTGGCTCACTCTACGAGTTCGCCAGCCAATTTTATATTGTTTGTACTCAATATTTTCCCTCATCATACTTATTAAATACAAAATGCTTATTTTTAGTTAGACTTGTCTTTTCTAACATTTTGCTAAGACCCAATGGCAATGGGCATCAAAACTTCTTTAAACAATAAACCATGCCAAAACAAATGCAAAGGCGACTTGCCGCCATCATGTTCACTGATATTGTAGGGTATTCTTCTATGATGCAAAAAAACGAAGCACTAGCTTCAAAACTGCGCTCCCGACACCGCGAGGTTTTCAACAGGCTACATGAAAAGTACAATGGGGAGATCATTCAATACTTTGGTGATGGCACCTTGAGTATTTTCAATAGTACCGCCGATGCTGTGGAATGCGCGATCGAATTGCAAATAGAACTGAAGAAAACACCACAAGTACCTATTCGCATTGGCATACACACGGGTGACATTTCCTACAATGATGAAGAGGTAATTGGAGACGGAGTTAATATTGCTGCCCGTATAGAATCTCAGTCTGTACCCGGAGGTATCTTTATTTCCGGCAAAGCACATGACGACATTAAAAACCTACAAAATATAAGCACCCGACCTATTGGTCAATCTGAACTAAAAAATATACAACAACCCATTGACCTGTACGCCATCACCAATGCTGGAATTACTGTCCCTGATTACCAATTGGAGCTCTCAAAACCAGTAGACTTGTCTGCAGCAAGTCTTAAGAAAGGAAAGAAGAGAAAGAAAAAATGGGCAGCTGCTTTACTGGCTTTCTTCTTTGGCATCTTTGGTTTGCATCGTTTCTACCTAGATCAAAGAAATCTAGGCATCTTATATATCACATTGTTTTTCTTAGGGGCTTTTATTTTTCCAGGTGCTGAACAATTAATTGCTATCCCTGCTATTCTGGGCTTTGTAGATTTTCTAATCTTTGCTACAGGTTCCAGAGCAAGCTTCGATGAAAAGTATAACAAAGAGATTATTCAACAACAAGAGCAACAAAAAGAAATTGCACGGGCAAAAGCAAATGATCCTAAAACACTTCTCCTAAAGCAAAGAATGCAGTATATCGAACAAGCAAAAGCGGCTTATAAAAACTTTGATTACGAGCAAGCTATTGAATCCTTGGTTAAAGCAATAGAGATCAAATACGATGATCCCGAAACTCATTTTCTATTAGCTCGTTGTTTTTCCGTCTTGGAAGACCCCAGCAAAGCATTGGAACATTTGGACATAGCAGTAGCATTTGGTTTCCATGACTTTGAACGCATCAAAAAAGAAGATGACTTAGCTTTTACAAGGATACAACCTGAATATGCTAAGTTTGCAAGCAACAATTACCAGATTCCCAAAGAGCAATCTTTTCCCAAACAAAATCAATTGAAGCAGCAGGAAACGGAATCTTCTGATCTACTCGATCAATTAACTAGGTTGAAAAAAGAACGTCAGGAAGGCCTCCTTTCTGAAGAAGAATTTAAAGACAAAGAAAAACAACTTAAGTCGCGAGAAATAGATGAAAAATAAGTGAGGAATATATTTTTTCAAGCTATTTTACTCTCGAATTTAATGGCAGTTGAATAACATAAAATCTTAATTTACAACTGACCAAATCCCCAATTTATAGCTCAAAAAATAAAAATGAACCTATGAAAAAACAAATTCAGAGAAGAACCTTTTTGGAGTTTTTGGGAAAAGGAGCGCTTAGCTTAACTATTACACCAACACTTTTAGCTAGCAAATTATATACCTCTCTTCCCACTAACAAAAGTCTCCCTTTTATAAAAGGCATCAAACCTTCGGATCAAGATGTTTTAAAACTATCCAGAGGTCTGAATTTCCATATCCTTGCCCGTTGGGGTGATTCGATTACACCAATTGACACCTTTGGTTTCAACAATGATTTTACAGCTTTTATACCACTAGATGAAAGCAATCCAGATGAAGGCTTACTTTGGGTTAATCATGAATATATTGATCCGGTATTCGTTTCTGGCTATGATGGAAGTGCAGAAAAGACCAAAGAACAGGTCGAAAAGGAACAGTACAATGTAGGGGGTAGTTTCATTCACATTCGAAAAAAGAAAAACGGCAAATGGCAAATGATCAAGAATTCTGATTACAACCGACGCATCAGTGGCCAAACGCCAATTAAGTTCAACTGGGATGAACCTATTGCAGGTAAAACAGAAGCTATAGGTACCCTTGGTAATTGCTCAGGTGGAGTTACTCCTTGGGGAACCATTTTGACTTGTGAAGAAAATTACGATCAGTTTTATGGGGAACGCAATTTTAAAAATGGAGAGAAGATGGAAGGTTATGGCGACCTTGGTTGGTCTAAGTATTACGATTATCCACCGGAACACTACGGATGGGTAGTCGAAGTTGACCCTAAAACCGGTGAGGCTCAAAAACATATTGCCTTGGGCCGTTGTGCTCATGAATGTGCTACAATGAAAGAGTTGGACGATGGCAGATTGGTCGTATATACAGGTGATGACGCCATCAATCAATGTTTGTATAAATTCATCGGTTCCAAACCCGGAAGTTTAACAGAAGGTACACTTTATGTAGCCAGTACCGTTTTAAATAAATGGGTGCCATTGAATTACGATGAATCTCCAGTACTTCAGAAGTTCTTTAAAAATCAAACGGAAGTACTTATCCGTTTAAGAGAAGCAGCTAGATATGTTGGTGGTACTCCATTGGATAGACCTGAAGACATTGAGATTGATCCTATCAATGGTAATGTATTGGTATCTCTAACTAACAACACCAGCAAAAACAACTACTTTGGCTCAATACTTAAAATTGAAGAAGACAACAACGATCACGCATCTCTTACATTCAAGTCGGAGGTATATCTTGCTGGTGGTGTTGAAACTGGTTTTGCTTGTCCAGACAATATGGCTTTTGACTTAGCGGGTAACCTATGGTTTACTTCTGATATCTCAGGAAGCATGATGAACAAAGAACCTTATAAAGAATTTAAAAACAATGGCTTGTTTTTTGTCCCAAGAGCTGGAGATCAAGCAGGTCAAGTGGTACAAATTGCTAGTGCACCAACTGATGCAGAATTGACTGGGCCTTGGTTTGCGCCGGATGGAAAAACCTTGTTTTTAAGTGTGCAACACCCAGGTGAATATTCTCCATCCATCAATCAATTGAGCAGTCATTGGCCTGATGGTGGTGAGGAAATCCCTAAACCGGCAGTGGTTGCTATTCAGGGTCGTTTGCTAGAAGAAATACAAGGCTTATAAGTAATTGAGATGAGATAGGTTGCAGCTGTCTGCAACCTATCTCATCTCTTAAATTCGAATCCAAACACCATTCACAAGATGCACAAAACCAATATCAGATTCAATAAGCAGGATCGTCCTGAATTCATTCGAGAATTAAGAGCCCGAGTAGATGCCTATTTCAAAGAAAATAAATTGTCAAGGCATTCCAATTTTAGCATGGTGGCTAAAACAGCTTTCATGTTGGGCATCTATTTTATTCCCTTAGCCTTGATGCTTACAGGAGTGGTATCTTCTTTTTGGATGGTCACTGCGATGTGGTGCATCATGGGTTTTGGCATGGCCGGTATTGGTTTGTCTATTATGCATGATGCCAATCATGGTGCTTACTCCAGGCACCCTATTGTCAATAGAATCATGAGTTTTTTGATCAATTTTGTAGGTGGGTATCACGTCACTTGGCGGATTCAACACAACGTCTTACATCACTCTTACACCAACATACATGGACACGATGAGGATATTGATTTAGCTATCCTAAGATTTTCACCGGAAAAAGAACACAAAAAATTCTTCCGTTTTCAAGCTTTCTATGCTCCGTTTTTGTATGGCACCATGACTTTTTACTGGTTTACGGGCAAAGACTTTGAGCAATTGTGGCGTTATCACAAAGAAGACCTATTGAAAACACAAGGCTTAAGCATTACAAAGGCGATGATTCACCTGGCCTTCCATAAACTTTGGTATGTAACGCTCTTCCTGATTTTACCTCTTTTATTGATAGACTTGCCCTGGTGGCAAACGCTAATTGGGTTTAGTTGTATGCATGTCATTTGCAGTTTAATCATTTCCTTCATTTTTCAAACGGCTCATGTTATTGAAGAAACTGACTTTTACGGTAAGCCTGAAGATGGTAGCATAGAAAACAACTGGGCCATTCATCAATTGTATACCACGGCTAACTTTGCCAATGGAAGTCGCTGGTTTACCTGGTTGATCGGTGGTTTGAATTATCAAATTGAGCATCATTTGTTTCCTAACATTTGTCATGTTCACTATGCTAAGATTGCCAAAATCGTCAAGCAAACTGCAAAGGAATTTAATCTGCCTTATCACCAACATAGGACATTTTTTGATGCGATAAGGAGCCATTTTGTGTTGTTGCATGCGTTGGGAGTGGGGAGGATGTGATGGGTGGTTTAGGTTTTTAAATATCTAAACTTATATGTTCTCCTCCCGATAATAATGATTACTCCAAGTAAGGCCAAACCTAAAACGTAATACCCAAAATTCGACTTCCCCTTCAACTCAACCGTCCCATCCTTCCCCATCAATACCATGCCACCCCAATAAAAAGGATGTTGCAGTGCAGGACTTGCCGTTTCCAGATAATCCAGCTTGGCTTGACGCAAAGCTTTACTTTTGGAATAGCCTTCATTCAAATAGTCTATAAAATCCTGAGAAATACTTGTACTGATTTTTTCATCCACCTTCCACAATGACATGACCGTACTGGGACAGCCTGCATAATGAAGACTATAAGCCAGAGAGATCATTCCCTCTCCGGTTTGTAAATTGCCGAGGCCACTTTCACAAGCGTTTAGCAGAGCGAGTTCTGCTTCAAGGGGCAATCCAAAAAACTCATAGGCATGCAGATAGCCATCTTCTTTTTGCGCACCCATTTCTTTGGCTAAAACCAGCTTTGATCTTAGCGGATCTGAAGCATTTGCGATAGCATGTGTACCAAAATACAATACCTTCCCTTTTTGAATATTGGCTTTGATATTAGATTCTGTAGCTCCTGTACCTGTAAAAGTCAATGGAGCAAACTTATTCTTCAGGTGATTGACCAATTTGAGCGACCATGGCTGTCTTACCGTTCGAAGAAATTCCTCATCGGGAGTTTCCAGCGTATCCAACTTTGCCTGGTATTGTTGTTTGATTTCATCTTCAAAGCCTGGTGCTACAGCCACTAAAACCTGGCTTTGCCGGTCATCATTTTCTGAAAGCAAAACATGAAAAGACAATCCATAGGTAATGTTGTAAGTTTCAATTAGGTATTTGCCGGAATCTGTAGGTAGCGTCTCAAAATTGAGGTAAAAAAGTGGACCACAAGGCACAATTTTAACTTGTGAACCGTCAAGGTATGGCTCCAAAGGTTGCCATAAAATTTGGTGTAAGAATGAACCAGCCTTTTTAAAGCGATCTTCTTCTTGATCAATAATTGAAGTCTTCCACTCTTGGATCTGTTCATCTATTGAAGCCTTATTGCCAAGATACAACAAGCCCGTTTTGCTTTTATTGATGCACAACGCATAGTAAGCTGTATCGTCTTGCATGTATTCAATTAATTGTACATCTGGAGCTAAATATGATTGTACTTCTGACAAAGAAGCTATAGTATTATTAAACTTCAGCTCATAATAATTGGGATAGTTATCACTTATTTGATCGATGAAGGAATTGAGATTCTCTTTGGCTGTAAATAAATCTTTCTTGACCTCTTCTGAATCAGGATTTTCTAACATTTGCTGATTGAGTTGCGCAACTTCTTTCTTTATCGCCATCTCCTTTTGGAGCAATGAGTCGGGAAAACCAGCATAAGATTTGATTTTTTCATCCTGAATATCACGAAGTAAACTTGCTCTACCATATTCTGAAAACCGATAAGCAGCTTCCAGGTAACGAGTATCTCCTGATTCCCTAAAAAGCTGATTGTAAATGCCAACCTTCCCATTGTAAACTTCTGTATTATTTTTTATGAGGATGCTTTTGGTATAAGGATCAATGAATTGCCTTCGAAATCTATCAGAATGGTCAAGATAAATATCTGTGTAGGTCTCAAAATCTTTTAAAGCCTGAGAATTCTTAGTCTCTTGATACTTCTGATACAAATAATTACTGTATTCATTGATCAGTTTTAAGGCATTAGGTGTCAGTTGAAAAGAAAGATTTGGAGCTTCATCTTTGTCTGATACACGCACTATATTCAGTGCTTTTAAAAACCATTGATCTGCCTCTTTCCATTTGCCTTGTTCAGCCCTTATTTTGCCATAAAGCACCAAGATTTGAGCATATTCAGAAGAATTGCCCATCCCTAGGTTCAAGTAGATTTCTTCACTCTGTTGTGCCCTCGCTTCAGCTCCTTTCAAATCATTTGCCAGGTAGAGGGTATTCGCATAATTAAAGTAGTGTACTCCTAGTGAATAACTCCCCTCCTTAGACAAACTCAACTGAATGACATTTGCTAATTGTATATAATATAAGGCTGAATCTATCTTACTCAAAGATTGATAGCATAGGGCAGTATTCTCAAAATTATAAGCCCCGTCAAAACTATTCTCACCAAAATTAGCCTCAATAATGGGCCTGGTTTTCTTTAGATATTTGAGTGTGCTTTCATAATCCCCATCTTCCTCCAAAGCAATTCCAAGTACTTGGTAGGGTCCGATGAGAGAATAATGTGTTTCATTGTATAACTTTTCTCTCAAAGCGATACAGGCTTCCATATAATCCTTAGTACGACCATAATCACCCATGAAATAGAAGTAAACACCAAGGGCATAATAATCACTAGCTACTCCAGCTTCATTGTCTAGTATTCGGTGAATTTTTAAAGCTTGAGTACTATAATCTACGGCTTGCTCATAATTTTCCTCTGCTCGACTAATACTGGATAAGTTGCCTAAAGCTATTGCCAAGTCACTGGATACAGGCCCCAGTCGATCCTCTGCTATGGTCTTCGATTTGAGGTAATATTCTTTGGCTTTATCAAATTGATTGAGTCGATAATAGGTATTGCCCATGCCATTGTAGATATTGGCAAACTTCAAAGAAGTCGTATCCAAGTTTTCTTTGTAAATCTCATAAGCCCCAGTGATGTATACCAAGCTTGAATCAAAGCTTCCCAATCGCTCCAAGGTAAGGGCTGCATAATAAAGTGCATTGGCATATATTAAAGGTTCATCGCTTAAATCTTTACTAAGTTGTACAGCCTCTCGTTGTTCCTGAAGAGCTTGTTGGAAAAGGGAATTATACCGATAAAACTCGCCTTTTTTAATTTTGAATTCGCAGAGTGTAGCTATTGCTATGTTGTTTGTTGCTACAAGCTGATTCCCTTGAGATACCAATGAGTCTGCCAATGACATTTCTGATTTCGTAATGGCCACACTGATTAGACCTCCAATAGCTTTAAGTTGGATATCAGGATTTTCATTTTGAAAGGCTTGTTGATACACCCATTTTGCAGAATCCAGCTGATCTTTCTGAAAATAGGTTTTGCCTCTTTCTATTAAATCCCCTCCTGATTGAGCACTCAATATAGCTGCGGAAAGAAGTAAAAAAATGGAGAGTATATATGTTATTGAATTGCTCATTATTGTACGCATTTGGTCTTTGGGAATACTTATACTTGACTTTTGGGTTTCATTTTCTTTCTGTTTTTATTAACAGCACCAGAAAATTTAAAGGCCTAATACACAGAAAGCTAGACTTTAGATATTCAATCTTAGACAATTAAGTAAAACTTATTTCTTAAATTCCACTACACCCTACACTCTTCCCTCTACACCAAATCATTCACTCAATTTCTCTCGAAGCTCAACTGCTTTTTGATAAAACTCATGATTGGGTTCTCTTAAAACTATTGCTAGCAATTGTTGTGCTTCATTTGTATTATTTGACTTCAGAGCAGTTAAAACCAACAGCCATTCTGCTCTTTGATTGAACCTGGAGTTTTCATCACTAGCGATGTTTTCTAACTGCTCTTTTGCTGTGTCTATTTTTCCCTGATAAAACTGACTGGCGCCTAAATAATATACCAGTGTATCGTTTCCATCATATTCATCTTGAATTTGGAGGAGCTTTTCCTCTGCCACTGCATAATTAGCTTCACCAAAATAAGACATGGCATCATAGAGTAAGTAATCTTCTGACTGACTCATCAATACCGGCAAACCCGGATCTACATAGTCAAACTCTGCATACAAGCCTGCTTCATTAGTTTGGAAAAAACCAAAATACGACACCACCAAAAGTAGTACAGAAGCCGCAATACCAATTGCCCATCGCCTACTGTTGAGGCTTCTGACTTTAGCAGACTTTTGTTCTGGCTTGGGTAATGCTTCTTTTAACTGATTTCTTAAGCCTGCAAGCTGAACGCTCAAAATGCTATTCTCCATCCATTCTATCTCCTCATCAAGATTTTCTACCCCTTGCTCAACAGCAAGTGCCTCCAATTCAGTTCGACTGAGTTTTCCATTGAGATAGTCTTCAATATGTCCGATAAACTCAGCTGTCATAGCATTGAATTTTCAGTTTTATAATTTTCTCTAAGGCTCTTCATACAGCGGTACTTGGTATTTTTTGCAGTTTTATCGGTTAAGTTCATTTCCAAGGCGATATCCTGTAAGGAAGCTTTCTGATAATAAAATAGTCGCAGAATTTTCTGGCAGGCTTCACCCAGTTTGCTCAACATCTTTTCCAGTTCTTTGACTTTATCGTATTGTTCCTCCATATCCTGGACTTCTACTTTACCTTCTATTCCGGGATTATCATCTATAGAAAACAGTTTCTTTTTTTTCCTCAGTTTGCTGATCCAAATATTGCGGCACAGTGCATAGAAGTAAGTAGAAATCTTTGATTTATCCTGTATTTTAAACTTACCTTTTTCAATATTGGTCCAGAGTGCTACGAGGCCTTCCTGAAAAATATCAAGTGCATCCTCCTCATTTCCATTGTTTCTGCTGACCATGCTGATGATCTGACCCTTGTATTTATTGTAGAGGTATAAAAACGTTTTATTATCCTGTCGGGCAATGCCCTCATAAATTTCCTGATCAGTCATGCTTTTAGGAATGATTTTCTTTGGTATGATTATCACCCTAATATAATTCGTTGGAGTAGTATTTCCAAAATCAGTTGTGGGTTGAGTGAATTACATCCCTCAACCCCTAAACGCTAAACCCTAAACTAATTCTTCACTTTCTGCCACTGCATGTGATTCATTCTTGGATCATTAGCAGGATTGTAATTAGGATTATTGGTACCGAATACTTGTCCATTTTGATTGACATAGTTGTACTTGTAGTGGATGCTTGTATTCATTTGTTGGCCGGTGTGTGGGTTGATGCCTGTATTTTGCTCCCATATCACGTCAACATTTTTTTGATGAACTCTATCCATCATTTGCGTTCTATTTTGATAAGCTTGGAATTGCATATCGTTTATTTCACTAAGTGTTTGTTGTCTTTTTTGAGAGGCTTCGAAAGCATTTTGTTTTTGCTGCATTCTTTGGTTGTGCATGGCCCAATTTTGCTGAGACTTTTGCTGTTCCCTTTGATTGTGCATGGCTACTGCCTGACGATCCAATTGTAAGTTTTCCAGTGCATAGATGAGTGTCCTTTTATCTTGTTCATATTGTGCTTGCTTAGCAACCATTATGTTAGAATAATAAGAATTCATACTTCCATATTGAGTGCTTGATAGGAAAAGATTGACAATTAATAAACCCTTAGTTCCGTCTGTTGGATCTGTCAACTCGATGCCTTTCACTTGATGGCTAGTTTGCATGGGCATAGCCTGCCAGTACATGGAATAATTTTTTTCATTATTTCTGGCAATGCCTGGCAAATCAATGATATTGTCAATTTGAGCCCCTGCATTCTTAAGGTGAGGCAATAAGTATTGCTGAATCAAATGATCAATGGAGTTGATAGGGCGCTGCATAGCGTTTGCCGATCCGCCTTGTCTCATTTCTACTTCTGTACCACCTGGGCCTTCCCATTTCATTCCTAGTTTCCAACTTTTTGGAAGGGGTGCATAAGCAGATACCTGACCGGTTTGGTTATCAACAAGAGGACGCATTTGTACCTGATTATTTTGAGCATAAACTAAAACCATAGAGAAGAAGCAAGCGATGAAAAAAAGTACTGTACGTTTCATGATGTGGTATTTTTTAGTTTTTTATTTCGATTGTTTACTCCTGTCTCGCAGCAAATCGAAAAAGGTCATCATGAAAAGAAATTTTTTTTAAAAGTTTTTTCGCTAGATAGAATTGGTGTACTGAAAAATTAACGTGTAATCAATTTATGATTGTCTCTGGTTTTTGGTCTCTAGTCTTTGGTCTAGGCAAAAAAACACTCCAGACTAAAGATCAAAGACCAATAACAATTCATATCCCTAAGGTTTTATGTAATTACAATTCGACCTTCGATCATAAGTTATACTATTACTTCTTATCACTCCTCTTTGATACATACAAGCATTCCAACCAAAACCTCTACACACTAATTAACTGCACAAGAGTTTTTACCATAAGCAAAACCCCAGTAAATACAGGCTATTCACAGGTCAAAGACACAATAACTGATCTACTAGACACAATAACTGATCTCAAAAAAACAATAGCGAACACTTCAAATCCTCATCTCCTGCACCTTTGTATCGGACAAATACAAATCATGACTACTACAGTCAATTTTACAAACTTTACAATTTTACCCAAGATGAAAACAAACACGGTATTTATTCGATTTACACTACTTATCTGTTTTTTCTTTAGTGTCTCTTCCTTTAAATTCATAAGTGCACAAAGTAATATGGAGGATGATGAAAGCCTACATAAAATTGAAGTACTTGCTGACCCTACTTATCTAGATTATAAAATACCTGAAAATACTACTTCAAATGCCATATCATTCGAGCTAAGAGGTGGAGCTGGTGGCTGGGCTGAAACATCAAGTAATTGTAAAGCCAATGGGGGGGAAGGTGCAACAACCAAATTTACCATCTTATTGGGGCAAGAAAGCAACCAAATCCCCAGAGGTTCGACCATACGATTTATAGTTGGTGAAGCAGGCACCCCTCGTAGCAGAGGTGGTACTGGTTTAGCTGCTGGTGGTGGGGGGGGTGGTAGTGGTTTACTGGTACAAAAAGATGGAGAATGGGTTATGCTTGGTGTTGCCGGTGGTGGTGGGGGTGCCTTTGTAAGTGCGTTTTTGGGTGAATGTATTTACATAGAAAATGGTCAAGGAGGGCGTTCTGGCGCTTGTGGTGGAAATGGTAGGACTAGTCAAGATATCAAAACTAGAGGTGAAGGCCGATGTGGAGGTACAGGTGGTACCTATGGTGGCATATCCGGTCTTTTTCTGAGTGGTGGTGGGGGTGGCTACAAAACAGCTGGTACCGGTGCGGGCTGTGATGAAGGATTTGCTGGAGGTACTACCGGAGGTGAAGGTGGAGCTTATTGCTTTTGTAATCTCTGTGATCCCACAACCGGTGGCTGGGGCTTTGGTGGCGGTGGTGCTGGTTTACAAGCTGGGGGTGGCGGCGGTGGCTACTCTGGCGGTGGGGGTGGCGGTCCTGATGGTAATGGTGGTGGGGGTGGTAGCTTTACTAGTGGCAAGTATGCACACAGTTCAGAAATTATAGAAGGTGGCAGTATCTCAGAAGCTCTTCATGGCTTTATTGAGTATCAATTCAAGACCGTATGTACGGTAGCGTTTACAGGTACAGTACAATTTCAAGGTTTCGATTTTATTGAACCTGTTTGTAGTGAGACCGGAAAAGGCACCATTCAAATGCAATACGAACAAATTGGTGGCAACTTCTGTAATTTGGAATGGAGAATTTACCCTGACAACGACTACAATAACCTAGGCAATGGTAGCTGGTCTAATGTAGGAGTTGGGCTTCACCGGGTATCTGTTATTAACACAGATCTTGATGCAGAGGTAGCCAGTGCTGAAATTCAAGTGCGCCCTGTTAATGCCACTCCCACTGCCAAATGTAAAGACATTACTGTTACACTAGGTGGTTTTGAAACAAGTATTGAGCCTAATGCTGTTAATAATGGTTCCACTGTTTCCGATATTGGTTGTGATGAATCACTCTCTTTTGAACTATCTACTACTGATTTTACTTGTTATGATGTCTATGAAGAAAATATCGTTACGATGACGGTTACCGGTAATAATAGCGGTCAATCTGCTACTTGTGAGGCAAATGTAACTGTTAAACCCTTCTTTTCCGGAACAGCCTCTTGTAGGGATGATTACGTATATGATTTAGCAGGAAGAGAATCTGCGACCATTGGTTTGGATAACATCAATTTTAACTCCATTCGTTCTTATTGTTTTCAAACACTAGAACTTAATCCTTTAAATGATTTTGAGATTACACCTGAAGATGTGGGTAGCATAAAAACCTATGATTTAACACTTACAGATATTAGAGGAGAGTTGGCTCCATTCGGTCAGTGTAGTACACGCTTGACCATCATAGACTCTTCCTTACCAACTGCTGAATGTAAAGAACAAATTACCGTCCAATTAGATGAAAACAGCAATGCTAGCCTCACTCCTGAAGAAGTGAACCTCAGTACAGGTATACCTTCTGATTGGACTTATGAGCTCAGTCAAGCTAACTTTGATTGTAACGATATTTTTGACATCACACAAGAAGCCGTCGAAGTTACCTTGAGAATTATCAATCCAATTGGAGGATCCATTTTCTGTATGACCAACGTTAAGGTAGAAGACAATATCGCGCCTGTGGTAAGCTGCCAGGAAATAACCGTTGATCTGGATGAAAATCAAACAGCTGGTGTCATAACCACTGATCTCATCAATACAATTAATGAAAACTGTAAAATAAAAAGTGTCTTTATAGAAAGTGGCAAAACATCTTATAACTGTGATGATGTAGGACAAACCTTTAATGTACTCATCCAAACAGAAGATGCTTATTCCAATGTAGGCAATTGTACCGCTAAAGTGACCATAGCTGATGCTAATACTTATTGCAACCAAGCTCCTGTTGCACTTTGTCAAGATATCACTGTACAGGCTGATGACAATTGTGAGTACACGGTCGACCCTGTCGAATTCGATGCGGGATCTAATGACCCTGAGGGAGATATACTGGAATTCTTCTTAGATAATGAACTGACCTATACTGTGGGAGAACACGATGTTAACTTCCTTGCATTTGATGGCTATAGCTATTCTCCTTGTTTTGCTACCATTACAGTTGAGGATAATATAATGCCTACTGCTATTACGAAGGACATTACTGTGTATCTCAATGCAGCTGGACAAGCGACAATCACTGCCGATGATATAAACAATGGTAGTAGTGATAATTGTGGAACTACCAATTTATCAGTGGATATCAACAGCTTCTCTTGCGCTGATATCGGTGCCAATACCCTTACCCTCACAGTAAATGATGGCAATGGAAACAATGAGTCTGAAACCGCAACGGTAACCGTAGTCGATAATGTAAATCCAACAGCCTCTTGTCAAAATATAACCATCCAATTGGATGCCAACGGCAATGCAAGTACTACAGCAGCAGCGATTAATAATGGATCAACGGATGCTTGCGGAATTTCAAGTGTCTCACTCGACGAGACCGAGTTCGACTGTTCTAATATAGGCGACAAGACAGTCACATTAACCGTAACTGATGTCAACAACAACAGTTCCTCTTGTACCGCTGCCGTAACTGTAGAAGATAAGGTTATACCTACCGCTAATTGTCAGGACGTTACCATCCAATTGGATGCCAACGGCAATGCAAATACTACAGCAGCAGCAATTAATAATGGATCAAATGATGCTTGTGGAATTTCAAGTATTTCACTCGATGAAACCGAGTTCGACTGCTCTAATGTAGGCGACAATACGGTCACCTTGACTGTAACTGATGTCAATAACAACAGTTCCTCTTGTACCGCTGCCGTAACTGTAGAAGATAAGGTTATACCTA
>JBCBCD010000036.1:0-2204 GCA_038530915.1 Bacteroidota bacterium | reverse complement strand
CCGCTAATTGTCAGGACGTTACACTACAACTCGATGCCAATGGCAATGCAAGTACAACAGCTAATGCCATCAATAATGGCTCAACAGACAACTGTGGAATTGCCAGCATTAGTCTGGATAAAACCGAATTTGATTGCTCTGATTTAGGCAACAATATAGTCACCTTGACCGTAACTGATGTCAACAATAATAGCTCCACTTGTACTGCTGGCGTAACTATAGAAGATGAGATTACACCTACTGCTGTTTGTCAAGACTACACCCTACAATTAAATGGTAAAAGTAATACTGTAGATCCTGTATCCGTAGACGGAGGCTCTTATGACAACTGTGGAATTGCTAATTTCATATTGGACAGAACATCATTCAGCTGTGATGATATAGGTACTGCTCACGATGTCATCCTTACTGTAGAAGATCAGGCAGGACTAATAAGTGCTTGTAGGGCTACTATCACAGTAGAAGCTGGCATTGCCTTACCTGATGATTTTTCGACTGCTTCTATTGGTTCTTCTTTTGGTGATGCTTTACACAATGCTTGTGAAGAAGCATTCTACCTGAGTTCTGGTCAAACCAGTACATACAACTATACCGAGGGATGGGGAGAAATGACTTATGTAAACCTAAGTGGAGACTTCACCTTTACTGCAGAAGTAAAAAGCATGTCCTCCAATTCAGTTGCAGGCATTATGGTAAGGCATGGCAGTAGCTCAGGAGATATGATGGGCTTCGTAGCAAAACATGGCTATACCATGACAGGTGGTGTTACACTCAATGGAAATGGCAAAGTTGTGAGAACCCGTTCAGGAAGAGCTAGTAGAACTATCGTTTTCACAGTAACTCGGATTGGCGATAGGTTGACCTTCAAACAAGGCAGAACCACCTTATTAGTAATGGACTTAGACATGGGCTCCAATGCCATGGTAGGACTATTTCTAAGTAGTTCTAATGATGAAGAAGCGACAGCTACCTTCCACAATGTATCTTATAGCAGTTCTACAAACAGTTCATTCACCCAAGCTACTAACTCAGAGATGTTCCCCTATGAGGGGGCAGGGGATGGATCCTCTTCTACCAAAGAAAGTAAAGCATCACCAATAAGTGAGTTAGAAAGCGGAGTATCCAACAACAAAAGTACGCTGTCTTCATTGAGTAGGCAAGGAGATGAATTCAAAGTCTATCCCAACCCAACACAAGGTCAAATCACCATTGACTTACAAGCGATTATTGGAAATTCAGCTGTATTGAATGTCTATAATATGGTAGGTCAGCAGGTGTACTCCGAAAACATGGGCATGGTATACGATGCACAAAAACAGCTTGACTTGTCCAACTTAGAAAAAGGGACGTATCTGATCACTATAGAATCAGCAGGTCAATTATTGCAACAGAAAATAGTTTTACAGAAATAAACATGATAGATATGCGTAGAATGATCGTGTTTTTATTAACCCAAGTCCTTGTGCGAAGAATAAGAGCACATTTCAACGCAAGTGTAGCAAAAAAGAAAAAATAATAGTAGTAGCTATAGGAAAATCCGAATGCTAGTCTAAGGCTTGTGCATTCGGGTTTCTTTTTTATAGGCCAATAAACAGATTCGAGTTACTTATGCTGTTTAGAACTCATATTTGTTTTGCAAATAGGAAAATAATAATTTACATTTCATTTGCATTTAGGAAATAAATCACATAGATTTGTTTTGCAAATAGGAAAATAATATGATTTTAGGTGCTTTTGAAGAACTGGTATTATTAGCTGTAGGATCATTGGATGATCAGGCCTACGGTGTAGCCATCAAAGATTTATTGGCAGAAAAAGCGGGCAAGAAGCCCAGCATAGGTGCACTCCATTCTGCTTTATATCGATTGGAAGAAAAAGGATTTTTAGAATCCTGGGTAGGTGGAGCCACCTCTGATCGTGGTGGTCGTAGAAAAAAATATTACCGATTGACCAACCTTGGAAAATCGACTTTAGAAGAAGCTCATAAATTACGAATGGAATTATCAAGAGATATTCCCGGATTAAATCTTGGATTTTATGGCTAAGCATTCCAATCAACCTCCCAAACTAGCTGAGCGATTTCTGGAATGGTTTTGTGCACCGGAAATACTTGAAACATTAGAGGGAGACCTAGTTGAACTCTATGAAAGACGACTTACCTACTCACCAAAATGGAAAGCAGACCTTTAAATAAAGGTCTGCTT
>JBCBCD010000035.1:5361-16896 GCA_038530915.1 Bacteroidota bacterium | reverse complement strand
ACCTATGCCGGAGGTAAGATCTATCATCCCGGTAAAATGGGCGCGCATACAACCGATCCTGATCATTGGAGCGACTTTACGACGCAAGGTTCTGGTAGTCCTGGTGGACCTTTTTATTCCTGGCAGGCGGATACCAATGGTGCATACAAATGGGGCGCTGGGACTTTTGATATAGAAACTTCTAACGACACCCAACTTGCTCGCCATTTTGCCCAAAAAATAAAGACATACAATAATGATCAACCTTTCTTCATGGCCATGGGATTATTTAGACCTCACTTGCCTTTTAATTGTCACAAGGATTTTTTCGATCTGTTTAATCCTGATACCCTTAATATTCCTCAAGGATATTTGGAAAATGATAATGCAGATATATTAGATGGCTATAATGGTACTGCTCAGTTTGAAGAGATTAATGCTGAAGGACAATGGAAAAATGCCATTCGTGCTTATTTAGCCAATATGGCTTATGCAGATTTCAATGTAGGCATTGTATTAGATGCTTTAAGCAAAAGCATTCACAAAGACAGCACCATCATTGTATTCACGGGTGATCATGGTTGGCATTTGGGTGAAAAAGACAGAATGAGTAAACATGCCGTCTTTGATCAGGCAAGTAGAACTACTTTTATTATTTATGACCCTAGTGCTGAGGGCAATGGTAAAATATCTAAAAAAGTAGTCAGTCTGCAGGACATCTATCCAACATTGGTAGACCTTTGCGGACTACCTAAACGGGATGCAATTCAAGGTGAAAGCCTTAAACCTTTACTGAATGATCCGAACAGCGAAACATGGGACTTCCCTGTCATGATGACCTATTCAGGAAACAACATCATCAAAACCAATAAATGGAGGCTAATTGATAAAGGAGACAATAGTCAACTGTATGATATAGAAAATGATCCATATGAATTTAATAATTTATACAATGAGCCGGGTTATGGTCCCATAATTAGTTCTTTGAGGCAAGAAATTGCTCGCTTTTTAGAGGAGGGTGAGATGGTAAAAAAAAATTGGTAACTCATCTAAATCCGTTACCACAATTACAACC
Organism: Bacteroidota bacterium; assembly: GCA_038530915.1. Lineage (GTDB taxonomy): Bacteria > Bacteroidota > Bacteroidia > Chitinophagales > Saprospiraceae > JANQPA01. The sequence continues at coordinate 15,842 of JBCBCD010000035.1, read as the reverse complement.
TTTGAATATTTTTCCAAATCCAGCTACACATACCTTGTCTATCAATGGCATTCAAGTAGGCAAACTGATAGAAATTTTTAATATTCATGGTAATAGATTAATGAGTGTATCAGATACTGTGAACATCAATATTTCCCATTTAACCAAAGGGCTTTACTATTTGAAAGTAAATGGACAACCACCTTTGCCCTTTATTAAAAACTAGTTTTTTAAAATCTATCGCTATGAGGCTGTTTCTATTAATCATTTGCATCTCGTTTCTTGAGTTGACTCAATTGTTCGGACAAAACTTTTCCCCCTTCCAGGCAGGAATAACATTGGGAATGAATGTTAGTCAAGTAGATGGAGATGAATACTCAGGTTACAGGAAAATAGGTCTGCAAGCCGGAATACAGGGAATAGCTAATATCTCTGATAACTTATTTATAAGTACAGAGTTTCTCTTTAGCCAAAGAGGGGCCAGTCCAAGCAATAAAGAAAAGCTCGAATCTTTTGAAAACTTTATAGACATCAGACTGAATTATATTGAAGTACCTTTTTTAATCAATGTCCGCGTTGGTAAAAAGCGAGATGATTTTCGCACCTTAAGAATCTTTGGTGGCGTCTCTATAGGTAGGCTCATTGGTTCTAATATTGATCAAACCGGAGAAAGCCTTACCTTTTATCCTTTCTTGAATATGGAAGAAATAGTGGAAGATTTTGAAAGCTTTGACTTTAGCCTTGTACTTGGCTTCCAACGAAACTTCAGTAAAAACCTTGGCTTGTTTTTCAAACATACACTCACGTTAAACGATCTGTATGTCCCTGTAGGAGAACAAAATCCATACAATAACCTGGAACCTTTCCATTTTACTTTGGGGGCGTCTTATCTGATTTATTAACTACTATTTTTAATCCCATAAAACATATGAGCATAGCAAAATGAGCGTATGACAGCATGAAAACATATGAACATGAAAATATTTCACCCCTTCAAAAAATTACTTATACAAAGTTCTCATAAATGCCTTTGGCTTATATTCGTCGGGGTGCTTTTGTCCTGCGAAAACGAACAGCAAATGGAAGACTCTCCTCTTTCAACTCCTGAATTAGCTCAACTTCAATGTGGTGCTTGTCACCAGTTTCCTCAACCGGATCTTTTGGACAAAACCACCTGGCAGAATGATGTTTTACCAAAGATGGGATACATGATGGGTTTTAGATCTTTGCACTCGTCTATGGAACATCAATTCATTGAAGGAGACCTGGGTACTCAACTGATTGATGAGGCCAAGGCTTTCCATATGGAGCCTATACTAAGTGAAGCTGATTGGCAACGCATTCAGGAATGGTACATCAACAGCGCTCCTGAACAACTGGAAGAAAAGACTTCATCTAAAACCATTACTGCTCTAGATCTATTTGAAGTTAGCATTCCTGAACAAAGATTTTCACCTCCAGGCTCTGCTCTCGTCCACTTCATGGACAATGGAAAAATCATGGTAGGAGACATGCAAAAAGGGCTGCTCTTGCAATACGATGATCAACTCCAATTTTTGAAAGAAGCACGAGTAGGTGAAGGAGCAGTACATTTAACAGAAAGGCCTGATGCACTCTGGCTAACTGTAATGGGAAACTTCCTGGCAAGTGACCTTCCTTCGGGCTACTTATTGAAGTTTCCAAAAGATTCCAATTTACTGGTAGACAACCCCATCAAAGGTTTAAATCGCCCTGTCCACAGCTTATTTGGAGATGTCAATAATGATGGCAGAGAAGATGTCATTATTGCAGAATATGGCAAATGGTTGGGTGGATTGAGTTGGTGGGAAAACCTAGGCGGTCGATTTGAAAAACACCCTATTTCTACTCTTACAGGAGCTATTTCTTCCTACCTGTATGATTTTAACCAAGATGGCTTAATGGACGTAATTGCATTGTTTGGTCAAGGTAGAGAAGGCATCCACATTTTTTACCAACAAAATGATGGGTCATTTAAAGATGAGGAAGTCCTTTCTTTTCATCCTTCTATGGGATCGTCTTTTTTCCAAGTTTACGATTTTAATAAGGATGGCCATATGGACATCTTGTACACAGCTGGTGATAATGCTGACTATAAATCCATCAATAAACCTTATCAAGGCATCTACATTTTTGAGAATGATGGAAACAATCAATTCAACCAAACCTTCTTTCATCCTTTACACGGTGCTTACAAAGCCATACCAGAAGATTTTGATCAAGATGGTGATTTGGATTTAGCAGTCATCTCTTTTTTCCCTGATTACAAAAATCAACCGGAAGAATCCTTCGTATATTTAGAAAATCAAGGCAATTGGACTTTCCAAGCTAAAACTTTTGAAAATCCTCAAATGGGTCGTTGGATCAGCATGGACATAGGCGATCCCGATAAAGACGGTGATATGGATCTTACCCTAGGTTCATTAGCTTTTGAAATTCCGGATGCAGATTTAAAACACATCCAAAATGAATGGTTGAAAAACGGCATCCATTTTATCCTCCTCAGAAATACCACCCAATAAGAGCATGAGAGCATAGCAGCATAACAACATGAAAATCACTTCTCCCAAGGAAATCGTTTAATTCCATTCGGTCTAAACTTGGGTAAAACTTCCCCTTCCGCAATGGCTCTTAGCTTTTTAGCCTGATATTCCTGTTGACTTTCTTTTGGATTGCGGTACCATTTAGTGGGTTTATGTTCCTTCTCCATTATGTCTTCTACTTTTTTAACCACATTGGGATAAAGATGTGCCAAGTTTTGTTGGGTATAAGTATCTTCTTCGATCAAATACAATTCCATAGGTGCATTGTAATTTTTCCGATAAGCTTTCCATGGCCCCATTCTCACCGCCTGTTCGGCACCTTTAGAAAAATATAAATATTCATGTGCTTTAAATTTACCAGACTGTCCTTCCATAAAAGGAAGCAAACTTTTACCGTCATGATCATATGCGTTTGCCTCTAGCCCTGCTAAGGATATAGCAGTAGGGAAAAAATCGGGTAGCCAAACCGGATCACTGTAAACAGCAGGTTTATATTTTGCCGGACAACTAACAAAGAAAGGCACTCTACAACCGCCCTCCAATACTGAAAACTTGCCTCCTGTAAAAGGCCCTTTATTTTGTAGCCAGGGATCATCCGGCCAATCGGGACCATTTCCTCTGAGCGTATATCCACACATCGAATAACCATTATCTGATGCAAAAAAGAGAATGGTATTGTCGTACAAATTGTTGTCTTTTAAGTACGCCATCAATTGGCCAACATACTCGTCCAATTGTACAACCATTGCCCCCCATTCACAACTGGTTTGAGAGACCGTATCCGGACAACTAAGGCCCTCCATGCGATCTGTTATGACCGGACCATGTGGCAACTGAGTAGCAAAATACAAGAAGAAGGGAGCACCTGTTTTTTGAGGGTGATGTTCGTCTATAAATTGCAAAGAAGCCACTTCAATTTCATTCTGTGAATAGGCATACTTGTAAGGCTCTTCCAATTCTTCTATGTACAATTTACCCTCTTCATCGTAAGTATTTTGAACCTGACTGTAATCATATCTTCGATTCATTTCAAATCCTTTATTCTCAGGATAGAATACTTTTGTATCATTTTCCCAGAGGTAATCCGGAATGAAAGTATGCGCTCTGGATTGATCGTAATAACCAAAACAATAATCAAACCCCTGCTTGTAAGGCAAGCCTTCTGTGCCTGGTAATCCTACTCCCCACTTACCGGTAAAGCCTGTGTTGTAACCCGCTTCTTTTAACACCTCTGCAATAGTCAGATCTTCATCATGTAAATGCTCCTGCCCTCTGGCACTAGAGTTCGTGCGTATCCTACCACGTCCTGTATGCAAGCCTGTTAACAAAGCAGCACGCGAAGGTGCACACTCCGGAGCAGCTGCATAAGCTTGGGTAAATCGAATGCCACTTCGGGCCAAACCATCTAAGTTGGGGGTTTGATAACGTTTTTGACCATAACAACTTAAATCTCTATAACTCAGATCATCAGCAAGAATGAAGATGATATTGGGTTGATCCGTTTGCCCGGATACAGAAAGGTACTGGAATATGCAAAACATCACCATTACTACATTCGTCAATATTGTTTTTCTATTCATCTTTATAATCAGCAGGTTTCATTTTCAAAATTTCGTCCAACTGCTGGTCCATACTTTCAACCGTTGAACGATTTTTTTCATCATTGATAAGATTCTTATATTCTAAAGGATCTACTTTCATATGGTATAACTCTTGGTCACCGTTGGCATACCGTATGTATCGATAATCTGCAGTCCTAAGGGAATGATTACTCTTATTAAAAGTACTGAGTATCGGATATTGCCATTCTACCCTTGGATCTTTCACTAGTGGCGACAAATCTCTACCGTGCACATGTTTTGGCCTTACTAATCCGGCTAAGGCAGAAAGAGTGGGGTAGATATCTTGTAAGCTCACCATGCTTGATGATCTAGCATTTTTATTGGATGAAGCACTTCTTGGGTCATAGATCATCAAATTGCAACGATTAGACGCTTCCCACAAAGTAGTTTTCCCCTCTCGGTTTTTATCTCCAATGTGATAGCCATGATCACTCCACAATACTACGATTGTATTTTCCTTACGTGGATTTTCCTCAATGGCTTTAGTCAATACGCCAATGCATCTATCCGCATAAGCAACCGTTGCCAGGTAAGCTTGAAAAGCTGCTTTCCAGGCATTGATGTCTCCCCCTGCTCCATCAAGTTCGATTCCATATTTCAACAACTTTGTGAAGTCTGTATTTTTTGTTCTCCTTTTACTGGTTTCTGATAAATCTTGCAAGTCTTCTTTTACCCATTCTAAGAGTTCTTGATCAATAGACATTTCTTCTGGAGGGAATAGGTCATATAATTCTTGAGGTGCTATCCAAGGCAAATGAGGGGCAAAAATACCACAAGCCAGAAAAAAAGGTTGATCGGCCGGTAAGCTGATATCGTGTTCATCTCCATGTATATCCCTGCGTTTGGATTGCCCTTTTACCATAAGATCAGCAATGTGTTGAGCATTTACAAAGTCATTGGAATAATTAGAAGGCAAATCCGTCACACCAAATCTTGTAAAGTGACGGGCTGGTTTATCCCCCCTTTCCCAATACTTAGAGACTTTTTCTTTCCCTTTCCTTGGGCTATTGGGTGCAGCCCCTGTACCGGAATTAGCATCAATCCAACTGTCCCAGGAAAACAGGCGATCCGGCCAATCAGAGAAGAATCCTCTGTCCAAATAGGCTCGCCCTTTGTGAAAGACTTTTCCTATGCCAGCAGTGAAATAACCATTCTTTCTCAAGTGTTGAGGTAAAGTGATTGTTTTGGTCAAAGTAGGATAATGCCTAAAATGCTTATCGTGCTGATAATACCCTGAAACATGAGGGGGCACACCTGTCAACAAAGCTGTGCGGGAAGGACCACATAATGGAGAGGCGGTATAAGCATGTGTAAAAGTCAAAGCTTTCTGAGAAAAAGCCTTTAAGTTTGGGCTTAATCGTTCGACTACTGCTTTTCTTAATTCAAGATCCGGATACACTTTTTCTAAAAAAACACCTGTCTCAATCCCCAAAACGGAATTAAAGGTATTGAGATCATCCACAGCAATGAATAAAAAATTGGGTGGCTCTTCAAGAACATTTTCTTTTGCATTAAAACTCGTTAGCAATAAAAAGGTAGTGATCAGTAAAAAAAGATGAATAGTCTTCTTACTGCTAATTTTAATAAGTATTTTGCTCATAATCTTATGCATTGGACAAAACATAAATCAATTCTCATTATCAACTAATTCAAACTCTACTTTCTGTACATCTACCGAGTTCCCTCCTATCATCAACTCAAATATTCCCGCCTCTACTACCTTTTTCATCTCAATTCCAGTAAAGGAAAGGTCTTTTTTAGGATCCAATTCGAATTGTATCTCCTTGGTTTCTCCCGGTTTCAGGAAGACCTTTTTAAACCGTATCAGTTGTTTAGCAGGGCGAGTGATGGATGCTACCTTATCGTGGAAATACAATTGAGCGACTTCCTTTCCTGCTCTATTGCCTGTATTTTTTACCGTAAATTTTATAGCTACCTTTTCTCCTAAGGATAGTTTTTGCTTTTCAATTCTAGGATTACTGTACTCAAACTGAGTGTAGGACAAGCCAAAACCAAAGGGGAAAAGCGGTTGAGTCTTCATTTCCAGATAATCTTTAAAAAAGGCTGTACTTTTTTGTGAATAATAGATCGGTAATTGTCCCACATGTTGAGCAACACTTATTGGTAGTTTACCACTAGGATTGACTTCACCAAACAGTATTTTAGCCAAAGCCGTCCCATTGGTTTGTCCCAGGTAGAAGGTATTTAAGATGGCATCGGCTTTTTTAGCTATTTCAGGAATGGCATAAGGTTTTCCCCCCATCAAAACCACAACTACAGGTGTACCCGTTTCAATAATTCGCATCACCAATTCTTTTTGGTTGCCTACCAGGTCGATATCTACTCTGTCACCTTTGGCTCCTTGAGCATAGTATGCTTCCTTGCTGGTTGCAATCGTTCCACCTACACAAACGATAGCTATTTCTGACTTTTTGGCCAATTCTACAGCCTTTTCAATGGAAGCCAGTTCTTCCGCTAAAGTATATTCCTCAAAAATCACTTCACGATCTTTTCTACTGAATTTTGCCAGCTTACAACCTTCTTGATATTCTATTTCTACTTCATTTCCAGCATACTCTTTAATCCCATCCAAAATAGTAACAACATGATCACTTTTGGGCGAATAAGTGCCCAAGTCCCTAGAGGTTGCTTTGGGACCAATCACAGCAATTTGGGTCAACTTATTTTTATCTAATGGCAATACATTTCCTCCATTTTTAAGGAGTGTAACCGACTCACAAGCCAATTCTTCTGCCAATTGAAAATGTGATTCCTGGCCTACCAATTCTTCAGCAACTTTTGGATCTGCAAACGGATTTTCAAATAAGCCCAGCATAAATTTCAATCTCAAAACCCGTCTAACACTTTCATCCAAATAAGCCATTAAACTAGGTTCTTCTGAAATCACTTTTTCTAATCTTCGAAATGCCCATCCTACAGGTAGGTCCATATCCATACCAGCAATTAATCCCATTTTGGCTGCATCTTCCATAGTTGCTACTACATGGTGAAACTCTTCTAATCGACCGATATCATTGTAATCTGAGACAATCATCCCTTGAAAACCCCATTCTTTTTTTAACAAATCCGTCAACAGCCATTGATTGCCATGTGCGGGAATTCCTCCTACTTCGCTATGAGAAGCCATCATACCTTGAGCATTAGCTACCTGCACTGCTGCTTCGAACGGAGGAAGTATCTCATCTCTAAATACTTTGGGTTCAATTTCGGTAGGTGCAAAATTTCTCCCCCCTGCTCCTTGTGCATAGCCTGCAAAATGCTTAGGGGATGAAATAATGTGTGTCCTTCCTGGATTACCACTCCTTCCTCCTTGTAATCCACTTACCGCTGCAATGGCCATCTGGGACACCAGATAAGTATCTTCCCCATAGGTCTCTTCAATTCTTCCCCATCTGGGATCTCGCCCCATATCCAAAACAGGGGTATGAGCTTCATGTGCACCACGGGCACGGGCTTCTTTTCCGGCGACGTCAAAAGCTCGTTCCACCAATTGTGGATTCCAACTGGAAGCCATAGCTAAAGGTGTAGGAAAAACAGTAGATTGATACGCCTGATTACCATGCAAACATTCACTACCCACTAAGGCAGGAATCCCGAGTCGAGTACTGTCCCGCAAATACTTTTGGAGTGCATTCACAACTTCAACACTTTCCAAAGGTGTACGAGGATCTCCTGTATTTTCTATTTGACCAATTCCATTTCGCAAGCGATTGATGAGTGAAGTTTCCATCACTACTATACCCTCTTCAATGGCAGCAGATTTTCTAATTGAAACGGCAGTAACCTGAGCTACTTTTTCTTTTAAGGTCATTCGTTTTAAAAGATCATCAACTCGTTGATGAATAGAAAGCGAAGCATCTTTATACGAGAATAGAGTCTGTGTATTCGCAAAATGGATACTACTTACCAGGAATATTATTGCTATGCTTGATTTTTTCATTTCGTGATATTTAATAGCCTTTATTCTAATGATTCCCTCCCCTTAATGCGTTTTCCAACTCTTTTACTATTTCCTCTTCTTGTTCATACAGATTCTTAGATTCAGATACATCTTTTTCAAGATTAAAAAGTTCGGGTTTTGAAGCTTCATCTATATGGCGAGCACCGCTATTGGGAAGGAATTTCCATTTACCCTTTCTGATGCCATCTATTTCTTTTTTTCTGTAGATAAAAAGAGAGCTTCGAGCTTCCACCTTATTAGGTCGCTCCAAATGCTTGGCAATATTTTGTCCATCTAATGCTTTATCGGGCAAGCTGGCTTTGGTATAATGCGCTATCGTTGGGAAGAGATCCAAGCTAGATACAATGGAATTACTGACTTTCCCAGCAGGCCACTTGGCAGACCATTTCATTAAACAGGGTACCCTCAGACCACCTTCATAATTGGTAAATTTTCCAGCTCTCAAAGGTGCAGCCCGACCTGCATTTTCTTTCATACCTAACCAAGGTCCATTATCTGAAGTATAGATAATAATGGTATTCTGATCCAATCCTTTTTCTTTTAAATATTTGCTTAAACGTCCTACCTGAAAGTCGATTTCTTCAATTACATCTCCATATAAACCTGCCTCGCTTTTTCCTTCAAAAGTTGATGAAGCAAAAAGTGGTACATGTGGCATAGCTGGAGTTAAATACACAAAAAACGGCTCCTTATCTCTAGCTTCAATGAATTTTATCGTTCGATCAAAATATCGTTGGGTCAAAGTAGACTGTTCGCAGGGATACTCAATAATTTGATTCCCCTCGAATAAAGGGCACTTATCTCTTAAACCTTGCTCTTTTATCTTTTGCCTTTTAAATAAATATTTCTCTATAAATACTTGATCTGCTTTGGCTTGTTCTAAGTCGTATCCCTCTCGAAAAACCACTTCCGCTGCAAAGTGCTGTGTAGGCCCAATGTACATATCATTGCTGTATGGAATGCCAAAATATTCATCAAAGCCTTGATCCAAAGGCAGATGTCCAGGTTCATCACCTAAATGCCATTTACCAAAACAGGCCGTACGATATCCGTTCTGTTTCAACAATTCTGCAATAGTAAACTCCGAGGAGTTCATACCTTTGTTTTTTGGAAAAAACACACCTCCTACTCCATTTTTTGCTGGTCCACGGCCTGTCAAAAGCCCTGCTCTGGAAGGACTACAAACAGAAGAACACACATAAAAATCAGTAAATCGAATGCCTTCGCTAGCCAATAGGTCCAAATTAGGTGTTTTGATATCCGGCGAACCGTAGCATCCTAAATCCTGATAACCTTGATCATCTGTAAGGATGATAATTACATTGGGTGTAGTATGGCTAGTTAACGACTCTTGAGTAGGATAAGCCATTGGAAGCAAAGCCAATAGAAGCAAATAATTCATTGTTCCTATCATTCTTCCATGGTTTTTGGACTTCCAGCAAAAAACTCACAATTGGCTATTTTAATATTCCCCGGTTCTTCTAACTTAAACACTAAGTAGACATCGTGTTGTCCATTGGCTCCTCTAAGGAAGGTTTCCAGTCGTCCCTTATTAATGTTTTTCGCGTTTTGATCAAAAGAAATTGAACCCAATAGCAATCCATCCTCATCATCTAAGCGTATTTCTACCTTGCCTCTGGTATCAAGTTTTTTTACATCCATGCCAAAGAAATAATATCCACTGCCCAGATTAATATTTTTATACATCAAAGCACCACTGTCTAGAACCCTTATATTTTTATTTTTTACTGCAAGCTTACTTCCACTAGTTGATCCAGCAATAAGCTCAATACTGAAAGGCTGATTAATGCTTACTTTTGGTACACCTGTAACTGTTTGTTGTACAGGAATAATACTTCCATTAGCTTCATAATGGATGGGGTCAATGCAAACAGAACGTTGCGTCCAGGTACCTGGACCTTTGAAAGACTCTTGTCTCCAGGAGGAAAGTGCGGAAGTATGGTAAAACAGGTATTCCTGACCATGGTATTCTACAATTCCACCATGATTCGACTGATACAGGCGCCATGGGACATAATCTTTTCCTGGCATTTTAGGTCCTCCTGCTACCTTGACTCCTAGTTCATTATTCAAAATCCCCTGATAAGTAAAAGGTCCCAAAGGTGAATCACTCCATCCATAATCCAATCTGGACTTACGTCTATTGGGATCATCAGGCTGTTTTGGATCAATGGGTTTGTCGTAATGTCGGTGATAGGATACATAGTATTTGCCGGCTCGTTTATTCATCCAGATGGCTTCCATAAAATCTTTATCATCTACTTTCATATGAATGGGCTTGTCTTCCAATTCCATCATATTGTCTTTCAACTTAGC
>JBCBCD010000035.1:0-5351 GCA_038530915.1 Bacteroidota bacterium | reverse complement strand
CCCCAATGGTTGCCAAAGTACAAGTACTTTTCTCCATCATCGTCTATAAATACAGAAGGATCAATGCCTCTTGTCCCCTCAATTTTTGGGTTAATTACTGTGAATTTTTGATCCGGTGATTCACTTTCAGCAACTGCTATGTAGGAAGTAACAACACGCCCGCCATTAGGACGTAGCGTATCGGTGTGTAGTATTCGGATGGGAAAATACAGGTAGTATTTGCCTCTATGATAGATCATATCAGGTGCCCAAAGTGCCCAATCTTCATTTTCCGGTTCCTGATTTGATCCTAATACTTCCCAGACATTTAGAACTTCTCCATGATCTACCCAATTGACCAAATCAGCCGAGGAAAAAGTGTGGTATTTGTGCATGGTTGCGTATCCTCCACCCTCTTCATGATCTACTGAGGTGACCATCCAAACTCGACCATCCGGCATTACGTGAGGAGCAGCATCTGCTGTATACATGTGAGTAATTACAGGATTGCCATAAGGGTAATCTTGAGCATACAAACAAACATTAATGCTACATAATACAAGAGCTATAATTATGATTTTTTTCATCTTTCAAATTTTTGAACTTCCTCCTTTCCGGGATATCGATAAGCTTTGTCTTTGGGATAAATTAAGAGCTCGCCCTTTTTCATTTTTATTTCCATTGGGACCAAGGTCAAGCCTTGTTCATTTATGGTGTAAGCGGTATCACTGAGGTCCATACCTGAGGCTTCTTTTCCATTAAGGGTGGGGCGATTCGCATTGTAGAATGCGGTACACCACCATCGCCCTTCTTTATCTTTGAAGATTGTTCCATGCCCTAAAAATCTACCCGCAAATTTTCTAGGTCCATATGGTCCTTCTAATTTATCTGATGTACAGTAGTATAGGTTGTAAGTACCATGCCTCATTTGGTCGGTCGACCAAGCTGTGCCAAATAGCACGTATTGATCTTCAATTTTTAAAATAAAGGAACCTTCATGCCCCATTTTTCTATTTGATGGGCCGATTGAAATGACTTCTCCTGAGAAACCAGAGAGGTCGTTTTTCAAAGGGATCAATTCCGTGCATTTTGCTACCAGATACTTTTGTCCGTCATCATTAATGAATAAAGTGGGATCGTGATGGCGATTAAAAGCAGCTCCCCAATCATTCCATTCTCCATTGAGTTTGCTGCCTTTGCTAATTGCCAAATTGCCCAATCCGGCATTGGAGGTATGCATCACCACCCATTGGCCATCAACATAGTGGTATTCAGGTGCCCAGATGCGTAAATGTTGAGCTTTTTGGTCATTACGCTTTTGATTTCTTTCTTTAAGTTTTTGCAAGTAAGCATTAATATTATCAGCATCTCGCTCAATAATGTATGGATAGCCTTGAAACTCCCAATTGATCAAATCCTTACTGGTCCAAAGTGGAGCCCCCTGACTATTCGTTTCATTCTGTTGTTCAGTAAATGTGAGGTGGTATAAACCTTGTGGCCCCATTGTTATGATTGGATCTCGCATCCAGACATTTAATGGATGGATGGCTTCTTTGTGTTGTTTAAGTGCTTTTTCTAAGTCAGCTTTCTTTTGAGAATTGACCGCAGCATAAGACCTGCGCAGTAGTTCATCATGAATTTTTTTGGACCAATCCTCAAATTTTTTCTTGTTGTCTTTTTCTATTTCGGGATCATTGGTTCCATTGCTTGTAATATCATTTAGGCTTAGTCCGAATTTCCCCAATAAAGTCCAATAAGTAGCGGCATCAGAGTGATCTACTCTATCGTGCACATATTTGCCCTCTGCAAAGATTTTTCCCAGTCGACTCGATTTGAATTGATTGAAATACCCATTGCCCTTTGGACCGCCACTGACTATCCCATGTTGACCGATTGCTCCACATTCATAGTACTTAATTTTGCCATTGAGCGCTACTGATTTCAAATAGGCACATGCATCTGCATCTTCACGGCAATTGGCTACTCGTTCAGGATGTTCTTTGGTTCCTTGGTGCCAAGAAGAATTGGTCCAATGCGCAATGAACCTTAGTCTATCAAGTACATCTAATTGATTATTGGTCAGGCAATGCTTTACTAAAATGGCTGGTTCAGTCAAAGAACCCCAACACAATACATTGATTACACCTGCTTCTTTTTTTGCCAAATCAAAAAGTGATTTAACGGTTGAATACTCATCAATGGAAGCATAAGCTTGATCAGGTTGAAAACGCTCAGCACTTTCTTTGATACAAGATTGTATAAACTCAATATTCGTTGGATATCCACCAATATTATTATTCAAATGAACCACATCTTGACGATATGCTCCACCCAAAAAATTATTGGCCCACGCTGCTTGATTAGGAGTATCTTTATGCTGATTCCTATGTGTACTGGTTACTACTATACCTTTGGTATCGAATTGGTTACACATTAATAAGTACCCTGCCATGGCAGAAATGTCATCAGGATCATTGATGGTTCCCATATGATTTTTACCTGGCAAGCTTTTGTCAGACATATCCGTATAAATCCAGACCTTAGGCTTCTGATTTTGAGCAAAAACTACAATAAAAGTGAATACCAAAAACAAAGACAATATCCATTTCATATTACTTACTTTTTCCTTTGTACTCAAACCAATCAAACTTTGCTACAGTCTTACTGGCTTGTCCATTACTAGTCGCATACATGCCTATGCCCGGTCCATTGAAACCTCCTGCTTCTTCATCAGCAATGACACTTAAGTTTTGTACGCCTCCAATGGATTTTAAGGTAGTTTCAGAAGCTCCATAATAAAATCGTGCATCCAATCCCTTTGCCTCGACTTTAAAGAAGACTTGATTATTGCTCCATTTTTCACGAGCAATTTCTTGTCTTTGTCCATTACTGGATTTGATTAAAACCACATCATTCCCAGATTTCATCAATTGATAATGATTGCTACTTTTTCTATAGATAATGAGTCCGGCTTGCTCAGAAGGTTTCGCACTTTGAAAGTCTAATAAGGTACTAGCAATAAACTCGTGGTGCTCGATTCGCTGCATAAAAAGTGAAGGATTCACGAAGCTGTCAACCACCTCGGGTCGAAGCTTTAATTCCAGTTTTCCTTGATTCAGTTTGTACCAGTTAGAAGTTGGAGAACGCAACATATTCCAATACAAAGCGAGTTTATCGCTTTCAAATTCATCCTTTGGTTCAGGCTTTTCTATAGGAGACCAAGGCAAATCAGGTCGCTTTTGTTCTGATAGTAACTTACCATGCCCTTTATTGAAAACGGGAGTATGCTGTCCTTCCTGTTCTTGAAATTCTACTGGAGTTAAAAAGGTTTCTCTTGCCAATAAACTGTATCCATCTACTTTTCTTTTGGCAAGCATGGTGCACCACCACTCTCCATTTTGAGTCTGAATCAAATCTCCATGTCCAACTAAATGAATGGGATAGTCATATCCCAAATGTCGATGGCTTAAAACAGGGTTGGCATGATTAGGAATGTAAGGTCCCCACAAACTATCACTGTAATGAACTGTGATCGCATGGTGAAAACCAGTTCCTCCTTCAGCGACCATTAAGATATACTTCCCATTTATTTTATACAGATGAGGGCCTTCCGTCCACCTGGCATTAGCAGCATGACCATGTGTCAACTGAACACGTTCACCTACTAATTTCTTTTTTTCAAGATCTAATTGTTGCATCCAGGCTCCATTCTTATTGGGCCAGTCTCTCACTCCTGTAATATTAGCATGGCCTACATAGTAACACCGACCATCATCATCCCAGAATAAGTCTGGATCAATCCCTCTCGATCTCAACCAAACCGGATCAGACCAAGGCCCAGCTGGATCTGTTGCTGTAATGTAAAAGTTACCTTCACAGCTCACACAGGTATTGATGATGTAAAAAAGTCCATCGTGATAGCGAATGGATGGTGCATACTCTACTCTCGAATCAGGTAAGCCTTCAGGAAGAGGTACTTGATCAGCTCGTGTAATCCCATAACCAATCAACTCCCAGTTCACCAAATCCTTACTATGATAAACAGGCAAGCCCGGAAACCATTCAAAAGAAGAGTTCACTAGGTAATAATCATCGCCCACTCTACATACAGAAGGGTCAGGATGAAAACCAGCCAGAATAGGGTTGCTGTAGTTAGAAGGTGTCTGTCCACGGACTGAGAAAGCAAACAAACCTAAAAATAGAATCAGCTTAATATTTTTCAAAAACGTCATGCTTAGAAGTTTCTCTAAATAATTAATCAGCAGTAAGAAAAGTGACCATAGTCAATGGCCAATAAAATTGTAGGGAAATTTTGACTGAATGACTCATCACCTCACTAAGTGAGGTGATGAGTCTACTCTAAAATTTTTAGAACAATATTATCTTACTAGGGTAAACTCTAAATTTGATAAAGTACTTTATTCACACCATACATCCCTTCAATTCCCTACATTAATATAATTACAATTCAGTCAACCCTACTTCTTACCTCACTTTAAATATCCCTTCTAAGTACAAAAGTCACTTGCTGGATCATTCTATTTTTTAGCAGATTTCACCATCTTGTAATTAAAACAAAGATTTCGAAGCTGTACATATCAACCATTTTTTTGCACGTATGAAATAAAATATTCCAATAAGTATTCTGAATTTTAGAAAGTAAATTTCATTCAAACTTATTTCGATGAAAACAATTATTTATTTCTCTCTACTCTTATTTTCCCTTTCTACTAATGCAATCACAGCATCTGTCAACTATAATGGCAACCATCAATTTGAGGAAAAAAATGGCCTAGTAGCCGTTGAAGCTGAGCATTTTCAAAAACAAAAGATGACCGATGTCAGAAAATGGCACATTACTTCTGCGGAGAATATTCCTTCAAGTTCGTCTGATGGCGATCCAGCTCATTATGAGACCGCAAGCAGTGGAGCTTATCTAGAAATACTTCCTGATACTCGAAGAAACCATCAAGAGAAATTAATAGCTGGTGAAAATTTTTCCAATGCTCCGGGGAAACTAGGTATATTGGATTATAAAATCTTTTTCAATAATCCAGGTAGGTACTATGTATGGGTAAGAGCTTATTCAACCGGATCTGAAGATAATGGCATTCATGTAGGGCTAAATGGTGAATGGGTAGAAAGTGGTCAACGGATGCAGTGGTGTGAAGGAAAAAACAAGTGGAGATGGGCAAGCAAACAAAGGACAAAAGAAAAGCATTGTGGAGTGCCTCGTCAAATTTTCCTGGATATTCCTGAAGCGGGTTGGCATACCGTTTCTTTTTCCATGCGTGAAGATGGGTTCGAGTTTGATAAGTTTGTTCTATCCCGAGTCTATGAATCGCCTATCGAGATTTGGCGTGTAGTTGTCT
>JBCBCD010000034.1:0-17358 GCA_038530915.1 Bacteroidota bacterium | reverse complement strand
CTTCAACAAACGTTCAGCTAATGGTTGGCCTTTTGATTTTTCCATGCTTTTAGCCATAGCTGGCCATACTTTATCATTGTCCATTAGGTTGGCTTGAACGGAAAAACCTTGACCTTCGATATGTCCGGCTGCCTGTATACAGTCTTTGCCGGTATGTGCTGCCACATTGCCTTTGTTGTCTAAAACTGCCAACTGCCTAACTGCTCTTCCTTCATCTTCTGCAATCAATTTATCCAATACTTCTTTTGCCGTCATTCCCTTTTTAAGCATAGCCAGTCCATTAGGACCAAATTCCGGATTGACAAATGACTGAGTGGCTATTACCCCTACACCTGCTTCTCCCCAGGTTACCAGTGTTCCTGTTGCAAACCAATGAGATTGTACGGCAACACCCATATCTCCTGTTTCTTCATCGATAGCAACAACAGAATAGGTATGTGCCAAAGGTTGGTTGCTATAAAAACCTTGAGCTTTCAAAGCAATCCAGGTAGCAAATGAGAATACAACTGCTAGTGTTATTTTTTTCATACTTGATCTTAAATTTTTGAGAACTCCACAAAGTTAAGGAAAAACCAATAAGCCCCGTAAAACCTTATAACCTCGTAAACTAAGCCTGACTTGTCCACATTCAGACATTTGGCACCTAAATAATAAAACTCAGAATGCTTAACTGTGTTCTTCATGCATTACTACTTTTGAAAATCCTTTATTATGAAAATCAACACACTCTTGGTGGTAGTTATGCTCTTGGCCATTTATTCCTGCCAGGATACTTCCACAAACTCATCTACTGAAACAGAAAATACGGAAGTAGATGCTTATCCAACACCAGACATCCAGGCTTTACCCATTATTGTATCAATGGACAAAGCACACAATGTTAATGCTTTTAAAGAAAAGGAAGTGCTTGCTTTCGATTTAGAATTGTATTTCCAAGGTAAAAAAAGACTAGATGCGACGATTTACTCCAGAACCAATTCGACAGCAGTCAAGGTATCTAGAACGGACGGTGTTCAGTTGATTTATAAAGACAATGAAATTTATAAGATGCCTGCAGATGCAGAATATCGATCCGCAAGATTTGATGCCTTGACCTGGCAATACTTCTCCATGGCTCCATTTAAGTTTTCTGATCCGGGCACCAATTGGCAAGACTTAGGGGATTACAGGTATACAGAAGGAAATAACTTTCCTGCAGCCAGACTTACTTTTGATAATGGTACCGGAGACGCCCCGGATGACTGGTACATTACTTATCAAAACCCAGAAAATGATAGATTGAAAGCCTTAGCTTACATTGTAACCTTCAGTGCTACTCAAGAGGAAGCAGAAGAAGAACCACATGCCATTATATATGATCAATATGTAATGGTAGATGGAATCCCATTTGCTACACAATGGACTTTCACCATGTGGACAGAAGAAAAAAGAATATTTGATGAAATAGGGAATGCCACCATTAGGAATGTGAGGTTTTTGGAAGAAACACCGGATTTGTTTGAGTTAGGAGAGGATAATGCGATTGTTTCTAGGTAGATGATAAGTTTATAAGATTATGAGGTTAAGAGTTACTATTAACCTTATAATCTTATAAGCTCATCATCTGAAAAAACTATCTTCCCATATGCACTAATAAAACCGAAATATCAGAAGGAGATACGCCACTAATCCTACTCGCTTGCCCAATTGTGCGAGGTTTCAATTGACTCAACTTTTCTCTCGCTTCTGAAGAAAGCGATTGTAGTTGTGTATAGTCGAAAGTTTCATGCAATTTCACTTCTTCCAGGCGATTCATTTTTTCCACCATCTCCTGCTCTTTCTTGATGTAACCCTCATATTTCATATTGATTTCAGCTAGATCAAGACTTTCTTTATCGTATTTATCTAAGAAAGTATTCAGATCAGGTAAAACAGTTCTCAAGTCATTCAGACTTACATTGGGACGAAGTAGGATACCATGCAATTTGACTTTTTGCTTTAAAGGTGAACTTTTACGTTCAGCCAGGAAAGCATTCAATTGACTGGGATCTACACTTGTTTTTCTAAAATAAGTTTCAATAGCTGCAGTCGCTTCGTTCTTTTGATTAACGACCTCCATTCTTTTATCTGTACCTCTAATACCTAGTTTATTGGCGATTGGTGTCAAACGAATATCTGCATTGTCCTGACGCAAGAGGATACGGTATTCTGCTCTTGAAGTAAACATGCGGTAAGGCTCTTTGGTGCCTTTGTTTACTAAATCATCAATCAATACGCCAATATATGCCTCAGAACGTCTTAGTATAAACGGCTCTTCCTCATTGATAGCCAAATGAGCGTTGATACCAGCCATCATACCTTGACAGGCTGCTTCTTCATAACCCGTTGTACCATTGATTTGACCTGCAAAGAATAAATTCTTTACGAGGCGAGTCTCCAATGAAGGCCTCAATTGAGTAGGTGGAAAATAATCGTACTCAATCGCATAGCCCGGACGGAACATTTTAGCATTTTCAAAACCGGGTATCATTCTCATTGCTTTGTATTGAACATCTTCAGGCAGAGAAGTAGAAAATCCATTGACATAGATCTCACAAGTATCCCAGCCTTCCGGCTCTACAAACAATTGATGGCGATCTCTTTCTGCAAAACGATTGATTTTATCCTCAATAGAAGGACAATATCTTGGCCCTTGTCCTCTAATGCGGCCATTAAACATGGGAGAACGATCAAAACCAGTTTTTAGAATATCATGCACCGTACTATTGGTATAGGCAATATGGCAAGGCAATTGCTTTTCCAGTTTAGGAGTATCGGTATAAGAAAATTTGCTTGGATTGGCATCACCGGGTTGTGTTTCCATTTTATCCCAGTCCAGACTTCTTCCATCTACACGAGGTGGAGTACCTGTTTTCATTCTACCAGACTCAAAGCCTAAATCTATTAGCTGTTCGGTAATGCCTTTGGCTGCTCTTTCACCTGCTCTACCACCGCCAAATTGTTTTTCACCGATATGAATCAATCCATTAAGGAATGTACCATTGGTAAGGACAACAGATTTAGCTTCTATTTCCAGGCCCATTCCAGTATGTATACCAGTAATGCGATTGTCTTTCACAACCAGGCCGGTAACCATTTCTTGCCAGAAATCTACATTTGGATGTTCTTCCAACAGGTTTCTCCATTTCCTGGCAAACAGCATGCGATCACTTTGTGCTCTGGGGCTCCACATAGCAGGTCCTTTGGACAGATTCAACATTCTGAACTGGACCATGGTATGATCAGTAACTATACCAGAATAGCCGCCCAGGGCATCGATCTCTCTTACGATCTGCCCTTTTGCTACGCCACCCATGGCTGGATTGCATGACATTTGTGCAATGGTTTGCATATTCATAGTAGCAAGCAAGACCTTTGAACCCATATTGGCTGCTGCTGCTGCTGCTTCACAACCTGAATGACCTCCACCAACAACTATCACATCATATTTTGGAAACATCGAACTCCTCTTTTGTACTTTTTGAAAATGAATGCAAAACTAATTAATAATTGAATAACTTTGCAAGCGTACTTTTAGTTCTACATATTTGTACTACACACAAAAAACCATTCCAAAACTATGCGCCAATTACTCGAAACGGAGCAGAAAGCATTAGAAATAAATCTGGATCAAACCATTTACGGTACTTTTGCTGAAATCGGAGCTGGACAAGAGGTCGCTCGCTATTTTTTTCAGGTAGGGGCTGCTGCGGGTACGATTGCTAAAACGATGTCTGCTTATGATAAGGTCTATTCAGATCAAATCTACGGACCAGAGGCTACAGGAAGGTATGTCTGTGAATCGAGAGTATATAAAATGCTTCAGCACGAATATGAATTATTACAATCACGACTTCAGAATCAAAGACCTACTACTACCTTTTTTGCCTTTGCAGATACGGTAGCAGCAATCAATTATCAGCGCACCATCAAAGGGAATGGTTGGTTAGGGGTGCGTTTTCAACTAAAACCAGGTGGAGAACCTCATGATTTGGTATTGCACGCTCATATGCTGGATAATGATAATCAACAGCAACAGCAAGCAATCGGGATTTTAGGCGTTAACTTGATTTATGCAGTATACAGATACAATGATAATCCGGAGATATTGGTACAGTCGTTGATGGATAGTTTGAGAGGAAGAGTGAAGATAGATATGATTCGTTTAAATGGACCTGACTTTCAAGAGATAGACAATCGCTTACTGGCTTTGTATTTGGTCAAAAATGAAATGACGGATGTGACTATGTTTGGTCCTGATGGACAAGCGGTACACGCTTCAGAGTTTTTGTACCGTAAAAATGTTATGACAGTGCGTGGAAGTTTCCGCCCATTAACTTTGGTCAATCATGATATGATTAGAGCTAGTTATCAGCAATTCATTAACGAAGATGATATTGATCCACAAAAATCTCATTTGTTAACAGAGATTACTTTAGATAACCTCATGGCAGAAGGGATAATTGATGAACAAGACTTTTTAGACAGGGCTGATTTATTGAGTGCTATGGATTATACAGTAGTGCTTACCCGCAATTCTTCCTATCCTTCTTTTATTAAGTACTTGTCTAACTATAAGGTAGCTAAATTTGGAATCGTAATGGGGGTTCAAGCCATGCTGGATTTAATTACTAACTTATATTATGATAATCTAGAAGGTAGACTTTTAGCTGCTTTTGGTGAGTTATTCATGCGCCACGTGACCATGTATGTATATCCTGCACTACAGGAAGGTAGTGAAGAGTTAATGACTGTAGAAAATGCACCTCTGGCAGAGGGAATATCTTTCTTGTACCAACACCTTAGCAGAAGTAAGCAAATAGTAGATGTAACTGGCTTCAATCCGGATATTTTACATGTCTTTTCGAAAGAAGTTTTGAGCATGTTACAGGAAGGTAATCCAGAATGGGAAAATATGGTTCCACCAAAGATTGCTGCCCTAATCAAGGAAAAGTTCTTGTTTGGTTATCCAATGGAAAGAATGGAGTTTGAATATTAAAACAGGCTCACCATAGAGTCGCATTGAGTTTCATAGAGCAATGAAAAAACATACTTATCTAATACTAATTGCTGTTGTTATCTTTTATAATTGTAGCAATTCTTCTGATCAAAATGACCAATCAGCAACAGTTGTCGAGACATTGAATGAAGAACAAAATCGGTCAACTGAACCTACCTATCCTGATCTGTATGATTATCCCTTGGAATATATCATGGGGAAGTTTGATCCGGCAGAACATGAAGATTTTGTGATCGTAGAGGATACACACACCAAGAGAGCTGGAATGTACTTGCACAAAGATACTTATGAAGCCTTCAAAAAGATGTATGCCGCTGCCAAAGCAGATAATATTACACTAAGAATTGTATCCGGTACTCGTAACTTTAATTCTCAAAAAAGCATTTGGGAAGCTAAGTGGACAGGGGCAAGAAAAGTACAAGGAGGTGAAGATTTGTCAAAAACAACTCCTGACCCGCTTGAAAGGGCTTTGAAAATTTTGCGTTTTAGCTCTATGCCCAGTACTTCTCGTCACCATTGGGGTACAGATATCGATCTCAATGCACTGACCAATTCATTTTTTGACGAAGGAGAAGGCAAAAAGATATACGACTGGCTAAGTGCGCATGCAGCAGAATATGGTTTTTGCCAAACTTATACCCCTAAAGGCCCAGAACGCCCTGATGGCTATAATGAAGAAAGATGGCACTGGTCTTACCTCCCTGTGGCACAACCACTTACCATTAAAGCCCAAAAAATGCTCAAGAATGAAATGATAGAAGGCTTTCTAGGCGCAGAGGTGGCTACCGAAATTGATGTGGTAAGTAAGTATGTGTTGGGTATAAATAAAGATTGCTTAGGAAATTAGCTTTTGCAAGCTGTTGGCACTTCATTAAGCTGTAAACAATCCTAACAATTCTGTATTACCTTGCGCCTGGGCATGTTTTACAGCACTATTGCCATTGCTGTCTTCAATATTAGGATTGGCGCCTGCTTCCAAAAGTAATTTCACAATCTCATTTTTACCAAATTGAGCGGCAAAAGTAATGGCATTAGTACCACCGAAGTTTTGCTTGTTTACATCTGCTCCTTTTTCAATCAGTAAAGCTACCAACTCGGGGTTACCTTTGAAGGCCAAGCCCATTAAGGCCGTATTTCCAGCTTGATCTTGCTTATCTATTTCCGCCCCTTTTTCAAGTAAAAGCTCCGTGATGGCTTTGTTAGAACTATAGGTTGCCAAAATTAAAGGAGTAAACCCTCTTGCCCCTGACTGATTGACCAATTCTGGTTGAGCATCCAGAAGAGTTGAAAGAGCATCAAGATTACTATTTCTGATGAATTCGAAAATATTTGACATAAGTGTAGAATTTGAAAAGGTTATCTCAAAACAAATGTGTTTTGAGACAACCTCTTGTGATTATTATGTGTGTCAATTCAGCTTTGCGACTTGAAGTCAAAACAAAAATACGATAACAATGATTTATTGTTTTTATGTATTTATAAGAAAAACTTATAGATTGGTTATCGACAAAACCCGTTTGTAAAATGACCTTATTGCAGTTAGAATATGCTTTAGAATTGAACCGAATAGGAAGCTTCAACAGAGCTGCCAAAAATATCGGTATCTCACAACCAGGCTTAAGTTTACAAATTCGAAAACTGGAAGAAGAGATTGGATTGACATTATTTGATCGATCCCAAAAGAAGATAAAAACTACGCCAAAAGGGGCTTTATTTTTAGAAAAAGCACAACTCATCTTGACTCAGACCAAACAATTGAAGGAACTGGCCCTTCAATTGAGTGAAGAATATTCTGGACAATTGACAATTGGCATTATACCTACCCTTGCACCTTATTTATTACCCTTATTCATCCAGAAGTTAAACGACCAGTTTCCTAAGCTTACCATTCATGTAAATGAGGTGGTAACTGAAGAAATCATACAAGGCATAAAGGAAGGTAAATTTGATGCGGGCATCATAGCTACACCCATAGAATCAACCATCACACTCACTACCAAGCCACTTTTTTATGAAGGCTTTGAATTGTTTGTTTCCAACTTACACGATTTGTATGCATCTGAAGAAATCGAAGTAGATAAAATTCCCCCCAAAGACATCTGGCTATTGAAAGAAGGCAACTGCCTACGCAATCAAGTAGATGATATTTGTAGCCTTAATCAAAAAAAATCTACCTCTTCCAGCTCATTTTATTTTGAGAGCAATTCTATAGAATCTCTTTGTAGAATAGTAGAATACAAAGGAGGGATCACCATCCTACCTGAGTTGACCACCCTTCATTTCGACAGCGAACGAGAACCCATGATCAAAAAATTAGCCGGACCAAGAAGAGTCCGTGAAATTAGCATCATCCACCTTCCTAATCATGTACGAAAAGAAATTATCGACGCCATAGGTGAATTGATTAAAAAAAGTGTACCCAAAAAACTACTCAGTAAGGAAAACTCTGATTTGATACACACAAGTGTAATTGTTTAGCTGGTCTCTGGTCTCTGGTCTCTGCGAACCAAAAAACTTGTTTTTTGGTTCGCAGACCAATGACCAATGACCAATGACCAATGACCAATGACCAATGACCAATGACCAATGAATCATGATAGGTATTTCCCAACAATTGGCATCCTTCTTCCCATTCCAAATGACTTACGAGAAACCCTTAGAACAGGAGCAGTTTGATACCTTTTGAATTCATTGATATTGACAAGCCTCAGTATTCGTTTAACCAGGCTTTCATCGTAACCCAATTCAATGATTTCTTTGGGACCTTTCCTGTTTTCTATGTACTCGTATAAGATTTTATCCAAAATTTCATAATCAGGTAAGCTATCGCTATCCAGTTGGTCGGGTTTAAGTTCGGCAGAAGGTGGTTTGGTGATGATGTTTTTGGGAATGACTTCTTCATCTTTGTTCATGTATTCTGCAAGTGCATAAACCTCCATTTTATAAAGGTCACCAATAACGGATAAGCCACCACACATATCACCGTATAAGGTGCCATACCCAACAGCCATCTCACTTTTGTTAGAAGTGTTGAGTAGGATATTGCCAAACTTATTAGAAAAAGCCATTAACAACATACCTCTTGACCGAGCTTGTATGTTTTCTTCTGCTATGTTGAAAGGAGTAGCCCAGAAGTGAGGTTTTAGCACATCTGTATAAGCTTGATAGATATTTTCTATGGGTAAAATGTCGTATTGCACACCCAGGTTTTCAGCTAATTGGCGGGCATCTGTTACAGAATGATCAGAAGAAAATTGAGAAGGCATCAACAATACTCTAATACTGTCTTTTCCTAATGCTCTTTGAGCTAAGACAGCTACAACTGCAGAGTCAATTCCTCCAGAAAGACCTAGAATCGCTTTTTTTAAGCCCAATTTTCCAAAGTAATCCTTGATGCCTAAGACCAAAGCATCGTGAATCAGATGTATGGCTTCCTTAGGTTGCTCCACGATAGCTGCTCCTTTGATCACATCATTTAATTCGTACGTTTTGATCCACTCTTTGAAGTAAGGCAATTCTTCATAAATTTCTCCATCAGGCGACATGGCCAGCGATCCACCATCAAAGATGATTTCTGTTTGAGCACCTGCATGATTGACATAAAACATGGGGATCTTATATCGATCTACATTGGCTTTAACCACATTGATGCGCTCTTTGGCTTGTTCGTAATAGAAAGGAGAAGCCGAAAGATTGAGAATGAAGTCTGGTTGTTTGGGCATCATTTCATCCAATGGACAAATGGTATAAAGAGGATTTTCATTGCCCAAATTCCAAATGTCTTCACAGACTGTCAATGCGATTCGTTTTCCTTTGTACTCTACTATATCAAAAGTACTACCGGGTTCGAAGTATCTGTATTCATCAAAAATATCATAAGTAGGGAGTAGGGTTTTGTTCTGCTTGTATTTGATCTCCCCATCCGCCAGAAAAAAAGCAGAATTGAATAGATCTTTCCCTTCTATGACGGGGTTTCTACTAGGAGAACCTACGACGACAGCAATGCCTTGAGCAGCGGCAGCTAGTTGTTCGATGCTTTCTTCACCTTTTCTGATAAAATCATCAAATTCAAGAAAATCACGAGGTGGATAGCCACAGGTAGACAATTCGCTGAAGCAGATAAGATCTGAATTTTCAGCTTTAGCTTTTTCGATGGCTTCCAACATCTTTTTGACATTGCCTTCAAAATTTCCAATGTGATAATTGAGCTGAGCAATGGTTATTTTCATAATTGTTTTTGTTTCTTTTGACTTGCTATTTATCGGTTTTCTTCCTATTTAACAAAAACTATATTTAAAAAATGTTTCGCGCCTGCTGCGCGAAACATTTTTAAAGAGGTTGTTTAAAGTTTTCTGCTGTCAGCGAGTGTGAAGGCTTATGGTTACTGGCAAAGCTTATTTTGAGTTTCGTAGCCATAGTTACGGGACGAAAAATAGCTGAAGTCCAGTATACATAATGCTTTACACGCAGGTAAGTAAGAAAACTTTAAACAACTTCTATAGTTTTTGCTCTTTTACTTTCTTATATTCGCAAAAATCAGTTGATGGATGAGTAATTTTGTTGTTTCTGCCAGAAAGTACAGGCCAATACGATTTGAAGATGTTGTTGGGCAAGAACATGTCACACAAACACTTAAAAATGCATTGAAAAATGACCACTTGGCTCATGCATTTTTGTTTTGTGGCCCCAGAGGAGTAGGCAAAACTACTTGTGCTCGTATTTTAGCAAAAGTGCTCAACTGTCAAAACCTGGGTTCAGACTATGAACCTTGTGGTAAATGCTCTTCCTGCCTAGCATTTAATGAGAATGCTTCTTTCAATATCATGGAGCTGGATGCTGCCTCTAACAATAGTGTAGAGCATATAAGAGCATTAATTGAGCAAGTTCGGTTTCAACCTCAACAGGGAAAATATAAGGTCTTTATCATAGATGAGGTTCACATGTTGTCTCAGCAAGCTTTCAACGCTTTTTTGAAGACCTTAGAAGAACCACCTTCTTATGCTATTTTTATTTTGGCGACTACAGAAAAGCATAAAATCATTCCAACCATACTATCAAGGTGTCAGATTTTTGATTTTAAACGCATTCAGGTCCCCAGAATGGTTTCCCACTTGAAGTCTATCAGCGAACAGGAATCTATCAATGCGGATGAAGATGCTTTGCATATCATTGCTCAAAAAGCGGATGGTGCTTTGAGAGATGCTTTATCTATCTATGATCGAGTAGTTTCTTTTTCCGGCGATCAGATCAGCTATCAGGATGTGATCACCAATTTGAATGTGTTGGATTATGATTACTACTTTAAGATTGTGGATGCTTTTTTGATGGAAAATATTTCACAAGTTTTGTTAGGCTTTGATGATATCTTGAAGAAAGGTTTTGATCCGGATATCTTCATGAATGGCTTGGCCGAACATTTTAGAAACTTACTAGTGGCTCAGGATCCTGCCACCCAAAAGTTGCTGGAGTTGAGTGAAACTTTGCAAAAAAAATACCTACAGCAAGCCCAACTTACAAGTCCATCTTTTTTACTATCTGCACTTAACATTGCGAATGAATGTGACATTCATTATAAAATGGCTCGCAACAAACGCCTCCATGTTGAAATGAGCCTTATAAAAATGAATTACATCAATCGAGCTGTCAAAGCTACAAGTGGGGGAGGTTTGGCATTACCTGAAAAAAAAAACATTGAACCTAAGCTAGTTGTATCAACTCCTCAAGTTGAACAGCAGAAGCAGCCAGATGCAACTGCTAATACCCTCATTTCTTCGAAAGATGTAATCGAAAATGTACCGGAAGAGCCAATAGTCGAACCTCAGCTTAAGTCTAATAAATTGAAGGTTAAAAAGCTCGACCTCAATGCATTAATGGCCGAAGTAAAGGAAGACAAGGTCACTCAAGAGAAAAGCAGAAAGGAGGTAACAATGGAAGAGCTACAGTCAACATGGAAAAAATATGTCAATGAAAATGTCCAGGATTCACTAAAGCCTTATTTGCTAAAAACAGAATTAGCTTTTGAGAATGATACCATAACTGCCACGGTCGGCTCTGGCATTGCAGAGAGTAGTCTTCGACAGGAAACAGGCTTAATGGAGTTTTTGCGCAACCACTTTATGCAACCTAAGTTGGCTTTAAATGTAGTGTTGGACCGCTCAAAACTTCCTGAAACCAAGCCGCGGAAAAAGCCTCTTACTTCCAAAGAAAAATTGAAAAAACTCAATGAGATCAACCCGAATGTAAGAGAATTATGGAAGCGATTTGATCTTCGTCTTGATGACGATTAGTTTGTAAATAGCATAGAAAGCAGCACGAGTGCTGCTTTCTATGCTAAAATTTATTTTTATTTTGTATGGACGAAGACAGTAGATACCTGTCATTTTAGTGGATTCAAACCAGCGTTTTATATTAAATGTTAAAAAACCTGGACAACAAACAGACAATAGTATGAATGATCAAGCTCTATGGTATTTAGAAAATATAGATGTATCTGGTATTTTTTGCCCTAAAAAAATAGGTAGAGGTGATCTGGACAAACACTCTCAAAAAACCTTTAAGCGTGGAGAGTATATTTATCTCCCAGATGAACATGCAGATCGCATTTATTTTTTGACCGAAGGACAGGTAAAAATCGGTACTTATGGTGAAACGGGTAAAGAGATTACAAAGGCTATTCTCAATCAAGGAGAAGTTTTTGGAGAAATGTCTTTAATTGGGGAAGAAAAAAGACGTGATTTTGCCTATGCAATGGAACCTACCTTACTGTGTGTTTTGACTGTAGATGATATGAAATCACTGATGCGTGAGTACAATGGCCTCAACATGTTTATTATGAAAATCATGGGGAGTAGAATGTTGGAAATGGAGCAAAGACTGGAATCTCTGGTTTTCAAAGACTCTCGTACCAGGATAGTCGAATTTTTGCATGAACTTGGAGTGAAAAAAGGACAACGTGTAGGCTATGAGACCTTGGTCCGCAAGTTTATGACGCATCAGGAAATTGCGAATCTTACAGCAACATCCCGTCAGACGGTAACTACAGTCCTTAATGAATTGAGGAATAAGAATATCCTTACGTTCAATAGACGCAGAATGTTGATTAGAGATATGGATCTACTTGCTGCGGAAGCTTGATTTTTTTAGCTTTAGGGTTCAATCTGATAAACTCTAATGGCAAAAGAATTTCCGTTACTAGATCGGGCTGCTTACAATGAAAGGTTTCTGGAAGAACTTCAAAGGCTTAATGCTGAGCAACGCGAAGCTGTAGAGCAAATTGAGGGCCCAATGATGGTACTAGCTGGCCCGGGTACCGGAAAAACCCAAATGTTAAGTGCCAGAATTGGATTCATTTTACTCCATACAGATACTCAAGCTTCCAATATTCTTTGTCTTACGTTTACTGAAGCCGGAGTAATGGCCATGCGTCAGCGATTGCTTTCTTTTATTGGCCCCGAAGCTTATAAAGTTCATATCTATACTTTTCATTCCTTTTGCAATAGTGTGATAAGGGACAACCTGGAATGGTTTGGACGTCGGGATTTGGAACCCATTTCAGAAATTGAAAGGATTGAGCTGATCAGAGACCTCATCGATGAGCTTCCCTTTGACCATCCTGTTAAGAAAAACAGAAGTGATATCTATTTTTACGAAGGACATTTGTTTGAGCTTTTCAAACAAATGAAAGCCGAAAATTGGAATGCTACTCAAGTAGCTAAACAGGCTGATTCCTTTATAGAAGACTTACCTAATAAAGCGGACTACGTCTATCAAATCAATCGAGGGAATTTTAAAAAAGGAAGTCTCAAGGAAGCTAAAGTAAAAGATACTCAAAGAAGGATGGAATTGTTGAAGGCTGCGGCTGCATTATATCCTCGATATCTTGCAATGATGCGAAAAGCGAGAAGGTATGATTACGAAGATATGATACTTTGGGTATTGAATGCTTTTCAACAAAATGAGCTTTTGCTAAGATCTTACCAGGAAAGATACCTTTATCTCTTAGTAGATGAATACCAGGATACCAATGGTGCTCAAAATGAATTGTTGCATCAATTGGTGGCTTATTGGAGCAAACCCAATATTTTTGTAGTCGGTGATGACGATCAGTCCATTTATGAGTTTCAAGGAGCCAGACTCCAAAATATAGTCGATTTTTACAAAACTTTTCAAGAGGATTTGAAATTAGTCGTTTTAAAAAATAATTATCGGTCTTCACAAGCTATTTTAGATGCTGCACAATCTTTAATTGTACATAATGAAAACCGTATCCTAAATCTGGTAGAAGCAGTAGATCTACAAAAACAGTTGGAAGCCCATCATCCATTACAACAACAGATAACTACAAAACCCGTACTAAAGGTCTACAAAAATAGGACTCAGGAGATCATTGATCTTGTAGAAAACATCAAAAAAATTCATAAGAATGGTTTAGCATGGAGTTCTATAGGAATCATCTATGCTAAACACAGGCAAGCTGATGTATTGGTCACCTTATTGGAAAAAGAACAAATACCGTATACCATAAAAAGGGATCTCAATGTTCTAAAGCTTCCTTTAATAAGGACACTGATTGACCTACTGACTTTTTTCAATACAGCGTATCACAACAGTGCACTTAGTGAAACCTTACTCTTTAAGTTGATGCACCTCCCGTTTTGGAACATCCCACCTGCTCTTATCGCTCGATTGAGTATCCAGCTCAATCAGGTGGATGAGTCTGCAAGACCTGATTGGCGATCGATTCTTAACAACACAGCATGGCTTCAAAACCTGGGTGTTAAAGATGTTGAACCTTTCTTGCAACTACACGAGTTCATAGAAAACGGTTTTAGGCAATTATCTATTCACGCGCTACCAACTTTTGTAGAATGGACGATTAATCAATCTGGCTTATTACAATTTATCCTTAAAGACAAAGACGATGATTTAAAAATACAGGCACTCAGAACGTTTTTAGACTTTGTCAAAAATGAAGGCCTAAGGCGACCTGATCAAAGTTTGGATAGTTTTCTTGGTTTAATTGATCAAATGAAAGCCAATCGATTGTCACTGCCTATGTATCGTTCTACCCCACAACTTGATGGGGTGCATTTGCTGACTGCTCACAGTAGCAAGGGACTCGAGTTTGACCACGTGTATATGTTTGATTGTGTAAAAGATGAATGGGAGCCTAGAGGAAGAGGCAGCGCCTTCAGATTTGTACTGCCTGAAACATTGACATACTCTACTGAAGAGGACCCGATGGAAGCCAGGCGGAGGTTGTTTTTTGTCTCTATGACAAGAGCAAAGAGTTATTTACAGCTTTCTTACAGTTTGCAAAAACCAGATGGAAAAGAATTACAGCATGCCAGATTTATAGATGAATTGATGCTTGCCAATAGTATTTCTTTACAGGAGGTAGGATTAGAAGATCAATTGGTTATTGACTATGAGAAAAAATTATTGCAAGATCAGGTCAAGCTCATTGTTGAAAAACCTGCTCCGGGGCTGATGGAAAGTTTTTTAGAAAAATTCAGATTGAGCATTTCTTCTTTAAATAGTTATCTAAAGTGCCCACTTGGGTTTTATTATGAATATGTACTACAAGTCCCCATTCAGTATAGCAATGCAGCTTATTTTGGTATTGCCATACACAATGCTTTGCAAAGAATTTTTGAAATGAGGAAGAAAGACAAACCCTTTGAAAGTTCTAATACTTTATTGCGTTTGTTTGAACAAGAGATGAATCGATTTAGAGGGCAATTGTCTCCCGCAGAGTACGATAGAAGGTTAAAAAGTGGAAAGAAGCATTTAGCAGCCTATTACAAATTCAATGTTGGTGAATGGCCAAAAAATTATCGGGTTGAATTGCCCATTCGGAATATAGAATTGGAAGGCGTTCCTTTGGTAGGGGTCATTGACAGAATAGATTGGTTAGATGGCAAGACTGCCCGTGTATTGGATTACAAAACAGGCCGGATAGATGCAGCCAGGATGAAAGCACCAAATGAAAAGGAACCATATGGAGGAATATACTGGCGCCAGTTGCACTTTTATGCCATCCTTTATCAACAGGCAAAACTCAGTAGTAGAAAACTAGTAAGTGGTACTATTTCTCATATTGAACCAGATAAAAATGATGATTATGCATCCTTTTCATTGGATTTCAATCAGGAAGGATTAAGATTCATGAGTCAATTGATTCAGAAAACGTACCAGTCGATAAGAAATTTCGATTTTGATGAAGACTGCGATGAACGAGATTGCCATTGGTGTAATTTCCTTAAAAATGCTCAACAACTCACTTCTTTCTCAGATACGAACACAGAATTGTTGGATGATTGAGAAAAAATTTTTTAGGGAAAATTTGAGTCAAATGAATTTTTTTTTGACGCTGCTGAAACAATTCAATTGAGGCGGCATAGCTTATGTTGTGGTCAGTCCCCTAAATTCAGATAATAATTTTGTACAAAAAACCATACTCCATACGAGTATTTGTCTTAAAAGGTGCATGTTTTTATTTAAATATCTATATTTATATATAGTCAATCTAACTCCTTGTTAATCAATTCATCAAATTTGACTGTTTTATGTAAAAAAAGGTGTATTTCTTTTTTATTAAAACAGATAAGTGTATAAATTTGCACCAATTAAAACCAACGATAAAGAAACAGCATAATGAATAAATTATTTCTTGCCTTAATATTGATCCTTGCCGTTTCGCTTAGTACCAACACTGCTTGGGGTAGTGATGACAAAAAAGAGGGTACCGAAGAAAAGCATGACAAGCATGAAGAAGAAGGACCTGGAGACTATGATCCTATTGGTACCGTTGTAGAGCACATTTCTGATGCTAACGAATTTCACATCTGGAAAGGAGTACACTTACCATTGCCATGTATTTTATATGCACCTGGTCATGGTTTTACTTTTTTCATGACCAATAAGTTGGAACACGGGCACATGGCGGTTGATCGCTATGTATTGAATCATAGCCGAGTAAACAGAATTGCTGATGATAGTTTCCCTATGGGTGAGGTTCACATAGATGCTGTTGAGCACAAGCATGAGACAGAGGTTACGGAAGAAGGTGATACGGTTCATCACGAATATGCTGTAGCTATTTATCACGGAGAAGAGTATAAATTGGAAAATGCGAGCAAGTTTGATGGCGGAGTACTTGGTGGAGGTATTACTTCTTTCTATGACTTCTCTATTACTAAGAATGTATTCACGATGATACTTGCTGCAATTCTATTGTGTGTAGTATTTTTTGCAGTAGCCAGAGGGTATAAGAAAAATGCTGGTAAGGCACCAAAAGGAATTCAGTCTTTCATTGAGCCTATATTTGTTTTCATGAGAGAAGAAGTGACAAAGCCAATGATAGGTGAAAAGCACTATGAGCGTTTTCAGCCATTCATTATGACGATTTTCTTCTTTATTCTTTTTTGTAATCTTTTTGGGTTGATTCCATTCTTCCCTGGAAGTGCCAATGTTACGGGTAATATTGCAGTAACTATGACTTTGGCAATCATTACTTTCTTGGTAACCAATCTTAATGGAAACAAACATTATTGGGAGCATACGTTGTGGATGCCAGGTGTACCTGCAGGAGTGAAGTTATTTATTTTGACACCTGTTGAGATATTGGGTTTATTCATCAAGCCTTTCTCATTGATGATTCGTTTGTTTGCTAATATTTCAGCAGGCCATATCATCATTTTGAGTTTGATAGGGTTGACATTCTTGTTTGGTAATAACGGAGCAAACCCGGCAGGAGCTGGATTAGGTGCTATAGTAGGTGGGTTGTTCTCCGCATTTATGAATTTGATTGAGTTGTTGGTAGCTTTCATTCAGGCATTCATTTTTGCTATTCTTTCTGCTTCCTACATTGGAGCAGCAGTTGAAGATGGCCATCATGATCACGACCATGATGAAGCACACGCTCATTAAGATATTTTTTAATCCTTTTAAATCCTAACATTATGGGAGCTATTGGAGCAGGATTGGCAGCACTAGGTGCGGGCCTTGGAATCGGATTGATTGGTAGCCGTGCAATGGACGCTATCGCTCGTCAGCCAGAAGCAGCTGGTGACATCCGTTCAAACATGATTTTGACTGCAGCCTTTGTAGAGGGTGCAGCACTTTTCGCGATTGTAGTTGGTCTTTTGGCTAGTCTTTAATCTAGAAGAGTAAGAAAAGGTGAAGGGTTGTAGCGGTTGGCTATCAGCCCTTCCCAAAGAGCTTCCATTAAAATTTAAAAAACAAGAAAGCCTTCAAATATTATAAATGATGCTTTCTTTCGTTTCTTTTGCTTCTTTTAAGATAGCTGCACGTTCTTC
>JBCBCD010000033.1:0-17387 GCA_038530915.1 Bacteroidota bacterium | reverse complement strand
ATCTTGAAGCGCTTGGCAACAAAAAGAGCGATTGTAGCAATCAAAAAAATGATGCCTACCGTTTGGCCATATTTTAAGATACTATGATCTGTAGTGAGATTAGTAGCATATTCCAGCCAAGATTGTTTGCTGAAAAATTTAATAACCCAACCAAAGCTTCCTTCATCTAAAAAAAAAGCTCTATAGGGGGCTTCAAAAAACAAATGCTGATAAGCACGACCTAAAAGTACGCCGCTCGTCGCAATGAATATTAAGTAGGTATTTATTTTAGCTGCTTTCACTTCGATGGGCTATTGACAATTGGGATTGAAATTCGCCGAAAGTTAAGTAAGTAGTTTGTAAAAATGAAACGAGTAAAATCATAAGCTTTTTAAAACCAGTGATATACATACTTGCCAGAAATTTCTTAACGAAAACTTAATCTTAAGGTAAAATCATTTACATGCATTAGGAACTATTTTTAAGAAAAAACTCCTACTGATGAAACTTTATACTAGTATTATTTCTTTGTTTTTTCTAGTAGCTGCATCAGCTTTTGGTGCCAATGATAAGTACCGCCTAATTATTACTGATGATCCATCTACAACTATGACAATTGGATGGAATCAAATTTCCGGACATAGTGTAGCGGTATTTTTTGATGTTGTAGATCATGGTCAGGATGTTCAGCAGTATGCTAATTTTCAATTGCCAGACAGGACAGTGGTTTTTAAAGATATGAACAACTACTTCGTAAGATTGTCCAATTTGTCACCCGCTACCAAGTATTACTTCGTAATAGTTGACAATGAAGGAGTGAGCCAAAGGTTTTGGTTTGAAACATTGCCTGATGATCCCAATGTACCCTTATCTGTTATCGCAGGTGGAGACTCAAGAAGATCAGGAACAGAAACTTCTCCGCATGAGCCAAGAATTCAATCAAACAAGGTAGTTAGGGCAGTAAGACCTCATTTTGTAGCCTTTGGTGGTGATTATACAGATAGAGATACGGATGGACAATGGAAGGCTTGGTTTGATGATTGGCAGTATACTACAGGTGAAGATGGTAGAATGACACCTATTTATGCTGCCAGAGGAAATCACGAACGCAGCAATGAGATCGTGACCAACCTTTTTGATGTAAGGATGCCTGATGTCTATTATGCGATTAATTTTGGTGGAAGCCTAATTAGATTTTATACTTTAAACAGCATGGCATCTGTCGCTGGCGATCAGACCAATTGGTTGGCACAGGATTTAATGCAAAACGATAGTGCAACGGCTTGGAAAATGGCTCATTATCACTATACGATAGCTCCACATACTGCATCTAAGCCATACAGGATTGGTCAGTATACCCATTGGGCTCCATTATTTTATCAACATGGTTTGCAATTGATTATTGAGTGTGATACGCACATGGCTAAAAACTCCTGGCCAGTAAAACCTTCTGACGAAAATGGTAGTGAAGTAGGATTTATCAGAGATGATGAGACAGGTACGGTTTATACCGGAGAGGGTTCTTGGGGATTGGTAAGACCGGCAAATGTTGAATACAATTGGACAAGAGATAAAGGCAGTTTCACTCAGGTAAAGTGGATGCATGTTACTATGGATTCTGTGGTAGTTTACACCATCAAATCAGCAACTAGTAATACTGATGTTTCAGTAGATGACAATGATCGATTCAAAATGCCTGAAGGTTTTGATATTTGGATAACTGAAAATGGCAACCGCATCCTGATCGATCGTCCAAATCCGCTTTATCAGCCACAGCAAGTAACCTCTACCAATGATATTGAGCGTTTGCAGGTCAAATTGATCAAAAAACTTTATCCAAATCCATCCAATAACATCATAAATGTACAGCTTCAAGAGCCTGTAACTCATTCTTATAGAGTCTTTGATATAAAAGGTAGAGTAGTCAAAGAGGGACAAATGAAGAATACCTTAAATGCCCTAGATATCAACAACTTAATGGTAGGAAACTACTATTTGAAAGTATGGAAAAAGGGCTCAACCGCTTTCCAGGTTGAAAGCTTTGTTAAGAATTAATGAGAATTGATCTAAAATAATATTGAGGCTGGTGTATCCTAAGGATTCGCTGGCCTTTTATTTATTACTCTATTTAATTAACCTAAATAATCCTCAAGAAATGGTAAAAAACATATACACCATTCTGATTACTTTGTTTTTCATAGCTCCTAATTTATTCGCACAAGTCTCCATAGAGACGTCTTTCCCGATTTTAGATGGAGGGGATGATGCTGAAGAGTATATTTCAGCAGGAATTGTAAACCTCACTAGTTCGGACCTTGAAATGACTCGTGAAAATGCAGTTCAGGTCATCGGATTGAGATTTGCTAATATTTCTATACCTCAGGGAGCTACCATTAATAGTGCTTATATTCAGTTTACAGTTGATGAGACGGATGACGAGTTTACTTCTTTGATTATTAAAGCTGAAGAGTCAGTAAATTCGGCTGCATTTTCTTCCTCTACCTTTAACATTTCTTCAAGACTTACATTTAGTGACAGTATTGCTTGGGATAGTATTCCGGCATGGGATCAAGGTGGCGATGCAGGAGAAAATCAACGAACTCCTGACTTAAGTACTCTAATCAGTCAAATTATCAATCAGGACGGATGGGAGAGTAATAATGCTATGACATTCATCATTAGTGGTGAAGGTAAAAGAGTAGCTATTTCAGCTAACAACAATGCAAATGCACCTGCTCGTCTGGTGATCAATTATGATCTGGTAGAATTTCCAATCACAAGCTTCCCAATTTCAACTAATGATATATGGAGATACAATGATACAGTAGTTGGTATTGATTCTAGCTGGACAACTCTTGATTTTGACGATACTGAATGGCGATTTGGGCAAGCACAATTGGGATATGGTGATGGTGATGAATCTACAGTTTTGGATTTTGGCGATGATCCTGATAATAAACGCATCACTTATTATTTTAGAAAGAAATTCACTGTAGAAGATCCTTCCAGTTTAGATGCCATTAACCTTGGCTTGTTGCGCGATGATGGCGCTATTGTGTACATAAATGGAGAAGAGGTGTTGAGATCTAATATGCCAGAAGGTGATATTGATGAGCAGACCTTTGCATCTTCAGTTATAGCAGGAAGTGATGAAAGTATCTTCAATACAGTTGAGTTAGAAAATTTGTTGGTGGCAGGTGAAAACATCATAGCTGTGGAGGTTCATCAAGTCGACCTTGTAAGTTCAGATATAAGTTTTGATTTGTCATTAAGCGGCCAGACCATCTCACCTCCCGCTATTCAATTGATACACAACTCACCTGATCCTTCATTGGCATTAGTGGATGTATATGTAGATGCTTTCAAACTTGGCAACTTTGTAAAACTCAATGGAACTACTCCTGTACCTTTTAATACAGGAACGCCTTATTTGAGTGATTTACCTGCAGGAACACATGCAATTGCTATTTCTCCTTTTGGCCAGGAGGATTTCCTTTGGAGTGCAACCGATTTTACACTGGAAGACGATAAGCGTTATATAGCCATGGTTTCTGGGGTTAGAGATACGACACAGTTTGAAACTACATTTAATAGCGGAGCAAGCATTGCTTTCAAAGTTCAGGTAGATGAAGTACCTGGGACCGAAGGAATAGGTGCAGGAGAATCATTGCCTTTGTTTTTCCATGGGACACCTGATTTACCAAACATCAGATTAATTGCAGTGGGAGCCGGAGATGCTACTGGTGACCTAGAAGAGGGTTTACCATATGGCTTTCAATTATTAGGTGGAGCGGTTGATGCTTTGCCTTATCCAATTGTTCAGGTGACCAATAATGACATTACAGAAGTCTATTCAGAGCATAAGATCGACCTAGTTCCTTATACAGGGCAAGTGGTTACGATATATACTTCTGGTTTTTATACTGCTGAAGGGGATGAAGGAATCGATGCTAGTAATTTTAGATTTATGTTAATGCCTGCTACAGGTGGATTTGCTTTGCCATTACCACAACCAGATCCACCACAAGATGGAAAAATACAAATCATTCACAATTCACCAGATGCTGAATTGAGTGGAGTAGATGTCTGGTTAAATGGTCAAAAAGCGGTCGAAAATCTTCAATTCAGAGAAGCCACAGCTTTTGTAGATATTTCAGCAGGAAACAATAGGGTTGCAATAGCACCTCATAGTACTACAGAAGCCGATACAGCCTGGAGTGCAACAAATATTTTTGTAGAAGCTGATTTGGATCTTACCACTTTCCAGACGATTGGTAGAGATTATATTGCCATTGCTTATGGTGTGAGAAATACGGCAGCCTTTATGAATGATGCCAATGCAGATGTGAGCTTTGGAGTAGCTGTGGCTGAAGGTAGAACAGTGGCTGTAAATGATACAACAACTGATATTAGATTATTTCATGGAGCTACTGATATTGGTGGTATTGATGCCATATTGGATGGACAATTTATTCCTATTGTGAATGACTTGGCTTATGGTACCCTTTCACCAATTTATGTTTCGTTACCTTCTAATGAAATGTACAACATCAATTTGACAGATCAGGCTGATAACAGTAACGTACTAAATACCTATGAAGCTAACTTTGATACATTGGGTGGACAAGCCTTGATCGTTTTAGCTTCTGGTTTATTGAATCCTACTCAAGATCAACCGATGTTTGGTCTTTATGCAGTTGGAGCTGAAGGAGGGCCGGCTACATCATTAACTCCCAAAGCTTTAAGTGTAGAAGATTTGGAACAATTGGGTGTACAATTGTACCCTAATCCTGTCAAAGATGTATTGACCATTAAGGCTACAGAAGCATTACCTACATTAAGAGTTTTAGATTTATCAGGTAGGACTTTAGAAATCAATAGAGAGCAAAGCAATCAGGTGAATTGGGATATGAGTGATTTCAATTCAGGAGTCTATATTTTGGAGTTTAATTTTAAGAGTGGCCCTGTTAGTACTGTAATTATTAAGCAATAAATATTTTAAAAAGATTAAAGGTTAAAAA
Source organism: Bacteroidota bacterium (assembly GCA_038530915.1). Classification (GTDB taxonomy): domain Bacteria; phylum Bacteroidota; class Bacteroidia; order Chitinophagales; family Saprospiraceae; genus JANQPA01. The sequence continues at coordinate 12,387 of JBCBCD010000033.1, read as the reverse complement.
ACGCATTGCGTTTTTTAACCTTTAATCTTTTTAAAAGTAAATGATTCGTAGACCTACGAATTGATTTCTTCTTCTTTTAACTTGCTATAATCAATTTTAGCAGTTTCCAACTGCTTCAAATATGCATCTTTAACCAAGTTGAAACTGTCCAATTCTGTTTCTGGTAGCTCTTCAGCAGGAGGGAAGCTTAACTTTAAGTGATTGACCTGCTTACCACTTTTCCAAAATCTAAAACAAACATGAGGACCAGTAGCTAGGCCGGTTGATCCAACATAACCAATGGTGTCACCTTGTTTTACAGAAACACCCGGTCTGATGCCTTTTGCAAATTTCTGCATGTGCAAGTATTGTGTCTCATAAACATCATCATGCTTGATCTTTACATAATTGCCATTTCCTCTGGTGTAAGCTGCTTTAGAAATCACACCGTTACCAACTGCTAAGATTGGTGTGCCATAAGGAGCGGCATAATCAGTACCATAGTGAGGTTTTACTCGTTTCAAGATTGGATGGTAACGTCGAAGGTTATAATGAGAAGAAATACGAGAAACTCTTAGGGGAGATTTTAAGAAACCACTCTTCATTGGGCGTCCTTTTTCATCATAATATCCCTTGTCTTTCTCATAATCGTAATAGATGGCGTAAGATTCCTTTTCACCTGTTTTGTAGTAAGCAGCATTTACTCTACTTACACCTACTGGCTTGCCATCTATATATGCTTCATCAAAAACCAATTTGAAAATATCACCTTTTTGAAGGTGATAAAAGTCTACTGTCCATTGCAAAGCATCTTCCATTTTTGCCGCAACACTGTAACTTAATCCATTGTTGGTCATTGCATTCCACAGGTTGGATTCCATAACACCACCAGCAATGCGGGTCCTGTAATTGACTTCACGTTCGTGCTTTGAAGCTTCCAATTGATCCAAGTCAAAAACAATGTATTCAAATACACTTGGTTCATAAATCAGATAGTCTGCTTTTTGAGTAGAGTCTTTAGCAAGGATGGTATATTTTTTTCCTTCTCTGAATTTAGATACACTAAAAACATCTTTGGAATTCTGAGCTAGTTTATCGATGGATACATAATCAATGTGGTAGCGTTGTAGGATATTACCAACAATATCACCTCTTTTAATGGTTCCTTCATAGATCTGGAAAGTGTCTAGGGCAAAGCCGTATTTAATGGTAGGCTTAATGATTGGGAATGCTCCTAGCTCAACATTAATGTCTGACTCATTAACGGATGCGCCAATTTTATTAGATGCATCAGGGAGTACGAAAATGGAAAGTAGTGTTAAAATTGCAAAAATACCAATACCAATTAGTAATAACTTCGAACGGTAAACCAGACGTTTACCCGTGTGTAATAATTCAGTAAGGTCCACAACTTGTATTTTGATTATGAAATTAATGATGAAAAGATTGCTTCATTCTATGTTTTCACCTGCTTTTCATCTTATTGCCTCTCTTTTCTTTTGGATAGTTTTGGGACCCGACAAATATATAAGTTCACCAAAATTTGACGCAATACTTTTAGTTAAATATTTAATATTAAACAAATTAATTTTGTCAAAACAAACTTGAACTTTAAAATACCAAAATAAGTGTAATAAACAAACATGCAGTGGGGTTTCATTCAGCCCACTGCATGTTTAATGATAAATTGCAAATGTTTATATTTGATTATTGCATTAATGTTTATGATAAACCTTAGCAACGATCTTCCATCCAGATTCAAATTTTAATAAGGATAAGTAATCCGTATAAACATGTTTGCCTTCATTGAACAATTCAATTTTTACAGCAGCAGATCCACCAGTTACATCTATTGATGCAAAATTGTGTTTCCAAACATTCTTTGCAGGATCAAATTTGGAATCACTTTTTCTTTTCTTTACACCTGCAGCCCAGGTTGCAATTGGATATTTACTTATTTCTTCTCCTTTTGCAGAGTAAATAGAAAAATCTTTATGAAAGCCTTCTAACATGGCATCTGGATCTAACTCATTAAAAGCTCCATGAACGTAAGACTTCAGAATTAAGGCTTTAACCTCTTCTTTAGCAGCTTTCTCATTCATTTCATCATAAGTAAATGACACTAAAGAGGCAGCAAGAACAACAACAGTACAGATGATTAATAGTTTCTTCATGATAACAGTTTATTTATTAATAAAATAGATGACTTGTGTTTAAGTAGTTAGCAATTTTATTCTTAACACAAACACGACTTTATTCATTACCTTTGCGGCAAAAATAATATTGCATGTCTAATCCATCAAAATACGATAGAAGAGGTGTTTCTGCTACCAAAGACGAGGTACATGAAGCTATAAAAAATTTAGATAAAGGCCTATTTCCAAATGCATTTTGTAAGATTTTACCTGATTATGTAGCTGCAGACCCTGAATTTTGCAACATCATGCATGCTGATACTGCAGGTACCAAAACCAGTTTGGCCTATATGTATTGGAAAGAAACAGGGGATTTATCGGTTTGGGAAGGGATCGCTCAAGATTCAATGGTGATGAATCTGGATGATATGGCATGTGTGGGATGCTATGAAAATATCGTCTTATCTTCTACTATTGGAAGGAATAAAAACCTGATCGATGGTGCTGTGATTAAAACCATCATTCAGTATACTCAGACTTTTGTTGAGAAAATGGCTGATTTAGGTGTAGGTATTTTCCTGGCAGGAGGGGAAACAGCCGATGTAGGGGACATAGTAAGAACAATAGATGTAGGATATACTACTTTTGGTAGAATCAAACGCTCTGATGTTTTAGAAATAAATGTAAAACCAGGTGATGTTATCGTCGGTTTTGCCTCCGACGGGCAGGCTTCTTACGAAGATGCTGAGAATAGTGGAATGGGAAGTAATGGCCTGACTATGGCTAGACATGATGCCTTATCCAATATTTATGCTGAAAAATATCCTGACAGTTTTGATTCAAATACGCCTTCAGATGTCATATATACCGGTAGCAAAAAATTAACTGATCCTTTCGAATTAAACGGTACTTCAACTACAATTGGGAAGCTGATTTTATCTCCAACACGGACTTATTTACCGCTCATTAAAGCACTTTTTGAAAATGAAAGAGCTGCTCTTAGTGGCTTGATTCATTGTACCGGAGGAGGTCAAACTAAAGTTGAGAAGTTTATTGGAAATGTTAGAGTAGTAAAGGATCAATTATTCAAAACTCCACCATTGTTTCAGATGATTCAAGAAGAATCAGGTACAGATTGGCAGGAAATGTATAGAGTGTTTAATATGGGGCATCGCCTCGAGGCCTATTGTAAGCCAGAAAGGGCTGAACAAATAATGGCTTTGGCGCATTCCTTTAATATTAAAGCTAAGATCATTGGTCATGTGGAGGCTTCTGATAAAAGAGAAATCAAGATCGTCTCTCCATATGGAACTTTTACATACTAAATTTATATGCCAATAATTAAAAAGCAGGAAAAGGTTGAAGCGATTATGGACATTCTTGAAGAACTATATCCTTCAACTCCGGTTCCTTTAGATCATCAAGATCCTTATACTTTATTGATAGCAGTATTGCTTTCTGCTCAATGTACTGATGCACGCGTGAATAAGGTGACACCTCATCTGTTTGAACTAGCAGATAATCCTTTTGAAATGGCAAAACAGGAAGTCGAAGACATCAAAGCCATCATTAGACCTTGTGGTTTGTCCCCTCGTAAATCTAAAGCCATTCACGAGTTATCCAATATATTAATTAATAAATACGATGGTGTTGTTCCTGATTCCTTTGAAGCTTTGGAAGAATTACCGGGAGTTGGACACAAAACTGCTTCTGTAGTGATGAGCCAGGCTTTTGGAGTACCTGCCTTTCCGGTTGATACTCATATACATAGATTGGCTTACAGATGGGGGTTGAGTAATGGAAAAAATGTGGTTCAGACAGAAAAAGACCTTAAAAGATTGTTCCCGGAAGAAAAATGGAATAAACTACATCTACAAATCATATTTTTTGGGCGAGAATATTGTCCTGCCAGAGGACATATCCCTGAACATTGCCCCATTTGTAGTAAGTATGGAATCAAATCGAGGTTGCTAGCAGAAGCAAAAAAGAAAAGGAGATAGATTTTAGTTGTTGGTTTTTAGTTTTTAATATAAAATAGCTAACAACCAACAACTAAAAAGGGTAGCCTAAGCCAATATTTAGATTAAAATCAGAAAGCTTCGTTCCTCGAATTGGGTTCCAGAAATCTCTTTCTCTATAAGAATTATCTGGATTAAGTCGTGGAAATGGATTCCTTAATTGTAATCCAAGATCTATCCGGAAAATGAAATAAGTAAAGTCAAAACGGAAGCCAAAGCCACCTCCAACAGCTATTTGCCGATAAAATGGTTCTCCACTACCGGGGAAGTTGGGATCAATTTCTTCAGGTCTTCGAGACAATAAAAACTGCGAGCCTATTCGATCAGGATCTTTAGCAATCGTCCATATATTGCCTGCATCCAGAAAGAGTGCTCCTTTTAAACGCCAATAAATATTGAATCGATATTCTAAGTTGAATTCCAGTTTTAGATCTCCCGTTTGATAAAATAAGAGTCTATTGTTGTTATTAAAAGTGAGGGAATCGGTATGTGAGCCTGGTCCCAAACCTCTGGCCGCCCATGCTCTGATACTATTGGGGCCGCCAACAAAAAACTGTTTTACATAAGGTACATTGGTAGTAAAACCGAAAGGACGAGCTATACCAAAATTAAAGCGGGTGGCAAAAGTAGCTTGTGGTGCTGTTTGTCGGTAATACCTCAAATCTAGTTCCAGTTTGACATATTGGCTAAAATCTATGCTACCCAACGAAAGGGTATCTTCTCTATTAGCAATCGTATTGTAAAGTTTATTTCCTGCCCATATTTCAGCGCCTGCGGCTTCCGCACTAAAACCAACGAAATGGGATTCTCCCGAACGGCTGGTCCTGCTTCTTTTAACGTAATTAAAATCTCTGAATAAAAGACTCACAAACAACTGTTCACCAAAGCTATTTTCTAAAAACTGATTGGCATCTAATATCGTCTGAAAATCGGGTTCTATGGTTGGTCGTAAATAATCGATGGCCAGGTGATTGATTAAATAACGGTGGATGTTATTTTTCTGAAAATCATAGCCATAGGAAATGTTCAAGAAATTGTACCTATAAAAATCCAATAACAAGAGGAAGTTATAACTGGCTGTAAGACGAGTAGAAGCGCTTTGACTTAAAGAGTTGTAGAAGTTATCACTTACCAACTTTGTGTTTTTCCCGGTCTTAAATCGATTTAATTTTCGCCAAATACCCAGATAATCTGTGAATTTGGACAAATAGAGATTGGATTGTAGGTTTAAGTCAATGGTGTTCCAAAACCTAGAACCACTTGAGTTAGGATTAACTTCAACACCTGCGGAGAGGTTGCTAATCAATTGTTCAGCTCCACCAAAAAGGTTTTTATTTTGAAAGGAAGGACTGGCTGATATACCCAACAAATTGGCATTGGTTGTCGAAGTGGTTCTATTGGTATAATTCAATTCAAAGTCAATGCCGACTTCAATCTTAGGTACTGGTGTCAATTCTATTCTAAAATCTAATTCGTTTGGTTTGTTTTGATTAGGCTCAAACCTTATCCGAACAAAACTGAAAACACCCAGGCCTGATAGGTTTTTATTAGTTTGATCCAAGGCTTCCTCATTGTAGGTGTCCCCTGATTTCAAAAAAACATTGTTAGCTACAGTAGATGGTTTAATGGGAAATACAAATGAGGTATCAACAAATTTGAGATTTTGAATGATGGTATCCCGATACAAAGATGTATCAATGGTAGGGTCAAAGTTTGGGAAAACTTTAATTTCTCCTACGGTATATTTCTTGTGTATACTATCTTGCGGCGGAGGTAATACATTAAGATACACTTGGACTTTTTTAGAAATTACAGTTGTATCTGCTTCAAGTGCCGGAATAAAATTGGAATAGAAATAAGCATAACCTCTATTGCGTAACATATTGGAAATCCTTTCTTTTTCCAATTCAAAAGTGGATCCATCTAAGGGTTTTCCAGGTTTTATGAGGGAACGATCTCTATTTTGGACGAGCATCTGGGCAATATTGGAATCCCTACTGGAGTAAATGACGGTATCAATTAAGAATTGCTGTCCGGGATCAATATAATAAGTGATGTAGGCTTTATGCCTTTTATAAAGGTGTTCGTTTCTTACTTTAGCATTATAAAAACCTTTGTATTCCAGATAGTATTTCATGGCATCTGAGGTTTCTTTCGCTTTATCCTGCTTATAGATAACAGGGGGTTCACCAAGTACTCGTTTTTCCCACAAATCAATTTTTTTGGGTGTTTCTTTTGCATCGGTTTTTAGATAAAACCATTCTCTAGGTATCCACAAGAAATTACTATTTGCTTTTTGCTTATACAAAGAGGTTAATTCGTAAGAAATGGTCCTTTTATTGCTTATTTTTTGTTTACCTATGAATTTGATCTTGTTCTGTTGTAGAAGATATTCATCTTCGGACAAAAATTTACTAGTATTGCATGAAGAGAAGAATACAATACTAGCTAGGAAAGAAATAGAATAGCTGAATATATTTTTTAATGACATAATAATGCTTTCGAATAGCCAAATCAAATACATCAATTCTTTAGCTCAAAAGAAGTACAGACAATTGAATCAGCAATTTATCTGCGAAGGTGATAAAATAGTTAAAGAATTGCTACAAAATCCTTCATATAATATTGACTTTATTTGTGCTTTACCCACTTGGTTGCAAAAGAATGATGCTTTAATTCCTTCAACTCTTTTAAATGTATTAGAGGTAAACGGTAAAATATTAAAAAAAATATCAAATCTTAAAACTCCCAACGACGTTCTCGCTGTTGTTGATATACCTGAAAATGCTCTCGATAGTCAGTTGATAGACAAACAGCCTTGTCTTTATCTGGATGCATTACAAGATCCTGGTAACCTCGGTACTATACTTAGAATTGCTGACTGGTTTGGAATTCCTTATCTATTTTTGTCTTCCAATACTGTTGAAATATACAATCCAAAGGTCATTCAAGCTTCAATGGGGGCATTTTTGAGAGTAAAAACTAAGATCATTGAAATAGAAGAGTTAAAACAGTTATTTCCTAATAAAGCCATTTTAGGTGCAGATATGGGGGGAGAAAACATCTTCCAAGCTGATTTACCTAAAGATGCAATTGTTGTAATTGGTAATGAAGGAAATGGTATCAGTGAAAACAACAGGCAGTGGTTGGATCAAATCATTTCAATCCCTAAAGGAAATAATGGGGGAGCAGAATCTTTAAATGCAGCTGTAGCGACGGGTATAATTAGTGCGTGGATGAGTCGTTGATTGTCCTGTGATCTTCTGATGTTGTGATTCAATTCTGCTAGTTTGTTAAGCTTACTTAACAAACTAGCAGAATAACTCCGCGTAACTCTGCGGTTCAAAAAATTGATCTGAAAATTTTGTTTGATCACAGTGAAAATCGAACTTAAAATAAAGATCAAAAGATTATTACAGCAGCTTCAACAATTCTTGTTCAATCATTTCAGCTCCTCTTACATTGGTAGATGCTATTATTCCATTTCTGTCAATCAAGAAAGCTCTTGGAATACCTGATACACCATACATAGCAGCAGGGCTAGAACCCCACTTTTTCAAATCACTTACATGGTATTTCCATTTCAAGTTATCTTTAGTTATGGCATTCATCCATTTGTTGCGTTCATTAGCCATTAACTCTTTTTCTCTCTCTGCTGAAGGAATTTGTACTCTTCTGGTATCAACACCATCTAAAGAAACACTGAAAACAGTAAAGCCTTTGTCTTTGTACTTGTCGTATACTTTTACCACATTTGGATTTTCTCTTCTACATGGTCCACACCAACTTGCCCAGAAATCTAATAATACGACTTGTCCTTTGAGATCAGATAAAGAGTAGGTTTGACCATTTGGGCTTGGCAAAGAAATATCAGGAGCGGGTTGACCTACACGAATGCGTTGTTGAGCTAATTTCTTTTGATACTCCTGATCTACCGCAGCAATGAATTTTTCATAGCTTGGAATAGAAGGATCTTCCGGTAATTGCTTTTGCAATCTATCCAAAGCTTTTCTATGAACATTTAAGAATTCACCACTTGCTCCTAAACTCTTATAAGTAAGAAAAGTAGCAACATGAGGATTGTATACTGTATCTACAAAATCAGGCAAATTATTAATCGTGAACTGTTTGTCCATAATTAACTTCATGGTCTCACGATAAATGCTAGATCCTTTTGAGCCAGAAACTTGATAGTCAAAATTAGCGAGATCACTCATTGATCCATTGATTTCAATCAGTCCTTCTGAACCATCAAGAATGATGTTTATTTTTCTTGCACCGAATCTTAAGTTGTAGATGCCAGGTTCCAAACCTTCAGGATAAGAAAACTTAAAGGTTCCATCTGTAATTACATCACTTTTATCCAACACATTATTGGCTTTATTAATGGTTACCTGATCGAGGAAAACCTGCATATTTCCAGCATCCGAAATGGTTCCTGTGATTACTGTGCCCTCAATAGACTGCTGGCAGCCAAAAGAAAGAACTGCAAGCATTACCACTAAATAAGGTAGTATAAAATTTTTCATGATATTCATGGTTTGATATTTAGTCAAGAATTTTTGTTATCCATGTGATCAGCCAATTTATTATCGTGTATTTTTTTCCAATCAGCTACTGATCCATAATCTTCATCATCAATAGTAACACGATCACCAGTGACTTCACCCAATTTAGTAAATGAAACATTATTGGAATTTAGGAAGTTGACCAAATCATCCTCATTTTCAAGTTTTACAGATACGATAAACCTACCTTGGCTTTCCCCAAATAAATACGCATCTTTTCTGAAATTTGTGTCAGTTTCAATATTAAAACCTAAATTATAAGGCATTGCAGCTTCCATTAAGGCGACAAAAAGTCCTCCATCCGACAAGTCATGAGCTGATTCCACCATCTTTCTTTTAATGATCTTTTTCAAATTGTATTGATTGTGAAACTCTTCATCCAAATCAAACTTTGGAACAGGTGAATGTTCAATCCCATGTACAACCCTCAGATATTCTGAACTGCCGACATCATTTTGTGGAGTACCCAGCATATAGATCTGATGGTTCTCCTCTTTAAAATGAAGTGTCATATGGTTATTGATATTATCCAAAACACCTAACATTCCAATGGTAGGAGTAGGATAAACGGGTACATTGCTATCTTCCAGGACTGTTTGATTGTAGAAACTTACATTTCCACCAGTAACTGGTGTGTCGAACTTTCTACAAGCTTCGCCCATCCCTTTAATCGCATTTACAAATTGCCAGTAAACCTCTGGATTGTAAGGATTACCAAAATTCAGACAGTTAGTAATTGCTACTGGAGTACCACCAGAACAGACAATGTTTCTTGCTGCCTCAGCAACTGCTATCATCGTACCCACAAAAGGATCTGCATACACATAGGCAGAATTACAATCAGTGGTAACAGCTAATGCCTTATTCGTTCCCTTCACTCTTACTATAGCTGCATCTGAAGGCATATTTGTCGTGGCAGTATTGGTTCTAACCATGGAATCGTATTGCTCGTAGATCCATCTTTTAGATAAAATATTAGGTGATTCCCAGATTTTTTTAGCCGTTTTTATATAATTCTTGGGCCTACTTACTTTCTTAAGACTAAATTTTGCTATGCTTTTTAAGTAAGTGGGTTTTTTATAATCTCTCTTATATACAGGAGCGCCTCCACCTAATACCAAAGGATCAGCTTCTACATCAGCTACCTTTTCATTGCCATGGAAGAATTCCAGTCTTCCAGAATCGGTTACCTCACCAATTTGCTCACAACTTAGATCCCATTTATCAAATACATCAAGAATCAATTGTTCTTTTCCTTTTTCACAAACGATCAACATCCTTTCTTGACTTTCAGAAAGTAAAATCTCGAAAGGCTTCATGTTATTTTGGCGTGTAGGTACTTTGTCTAAATCGATGACCATGCCAGTACCACTCTTTGCACTCATTTCAGACGTTGAGCAAGTGATACCTGCTGCACCCATATCTTGCATACCAACAACTGCCCCAGTTTTTATGGCTTCCAAAGAAGCTTCTAATAAGAGTTTTTCCTGAAAAGGATCACCTACTTGAACGGATGGCAAGTCTTCAGCAGATTCTTCTGTTAGATCGGCTGATGCAAAAGTAGCACCATGAATACCATCTTTACCAGTAGAAGAACCAACTATAAATACAGGATTACCGGGACCATCAGCCACAGCTGATACGGTTTCACCTACTTTTACAATTCCAACTGACATGGCATTAACCAAAATATTTTGGTTGTAACAAGAGTTGAAGTATACTTCACCACCTACAGTTGGTACTCCAAAACAATTGCCATAGTCTCCAATACCACTTACCACACCTCTGATTAAATGTCGAGTATGTTGCCTGTTGATATCTCCAAATCTTAGAGAATTAAGAGATGCAATAGGTCTGGCTCCCATAGTAAATATATCTCTATGAATACCACCAACACCAGTTGCTGCTCCTTGATATGGTTCTATTGCAGAAGGGTGATTGTGAGATTCAATCTTGAATGCACAAGCTAAACCACCTCCGATGTCCACTAGCCCTGCGTTTTCTTCTCCGGCTGCTACGAGTAAACGACTTCCTTCTCTGGGAAGTGTTTTTAACCAGACGATTGAATTTTTATAAGAGCAGTGCTCAGACCACATGACTGAAAAAATACTTAATTCAGTAAAGTTAGGGGTACGGCCCATGATCTCCTTTATCCTCTTAAACTCTTCTTCATTAAGGCCCAGGTCTTGAGCAGTTTTTAATGTTATTTGTGTTTCTTGTAGTTCCATTAGTTTACGGTAATCTGCTTTTTCAAAATACAAATATATAAACACACTAACAGTGCAGAAAATGTTGAGTGCGAGAAATAGAATTTAAATAAACATTTAAGGTCCAATAGACATTAAACGTCTACTTAATCAAATAATTAATAAAGAAGAAAATTATCAAATAAATCCATAAACCATCTAAGAAGTGCCAATAAACTGTCAATAATCTTAATCTGAGTAATTTGTCAGGGTCAGAAAAGTATACCAAAACACTCACTGGTTCTTTCATTCTTTTATAGGCCTTCCATAAAAACACAATTAAGAATGGTATACCTCCCACCAAATGCATGAAGTGCATAATTGATATTACATATAAGTAACCAGCACTAGTGTCAGAATTAATAAATATATCCTGGCTGAATAACTGAGCCCAGGCTGCTATTTGCATAAACAAAAATAAAAAGGAAAGTATAAGTGTATATAATAAAGCTCTTTGATATCCCTTGGTATCGTCTTTTTTATAGCACCTTTTTGCCCATACCAATGTAGCACTCGACCCCAAAAGAATAATGGTATTAAAAAGGAACAAGGAAGGTAATTTAATAGGAGGTTGATTTGACATTACTCGCGAATAAATAAAAGCAGCAGAAAATGCCAGAAACAAGGCAGTAATGCTGAAGAGTACCAAAGTGAGGATAACATTATAGGGATGAAAGGCAAAAGAATACTCTACTTGCTCTTGCGCTTCTTCCAACTCAGGATTGTATTTTTCTGATTGGTTCATAGTCGGTGATCAGTTTTGTTGGCTTCTTTTTGTTTTTTTGTATTCATTTCTACACCTGTCGCTACAATATTTGACTTCGTCCCAAACTCTTTCCCACTTTTTTCTCCATGTGAAAGGGCGATTACATTGAATACAGACTTTTTGTGGTAAGTCTGACTTCTTTTTATGCTTCGGCAAAATGAAAACTTTTAGAATAAAATAAGAATACCAATCCAACAAAGATCATAATAGACAGTTCAATTTCATTCAAATAAGTTTGAAAGTTATATGCTGCCAGCAACCTACAATTTTCAAACTTATTTGAATTCCTTAGCAACACTAACTAAAAGAAATCTTGGCAATAAAAAATATTGCTGCTCCTGTGTGAAATATCCACTGTACAAGATATTATTAAAGGTAGGACGATTCAATAAATTATTGATCTCTAAAGAAATGAACCAATCTTCTGAAATATTAAAACTTGTATATAGATTGAGAAGATAATTTTGAAAAGTATTACCAGAATAATTTTGCCCTAGAAATGAATTGGTCATGAATTTAATGGTCGTTTTCATATTAGCTACTTTCTTAAAATAGAAATCGAGTTTGCTTGTATTGTTCCAGATGGAAAAACGATTACTTGCTTTTGCATCATCAGTAGTGATGCTTTTGGTGTTGTTGATCTGAAAATCTATTGCCGTATTAAATGCAAGTAAT
>JBCBCD010000032.1:0-17390 GCA_038530915.1 Bacteroidota bacterium | reverse complement strand
TTCCATAAGCTGGCACTACAACACAGGCAAACCGTATACAGAGCCAGCTTATGGAAAAATCCCAGTGTTTGAGGCTGAGCATTTGAGTGAAGTTGAGTCGATGAAGCTGATCATGTTGGGAGGGGAAATATACATTATTATTAATTTCTGGAAATCGCATTTCTGAAACTCCTACAGAATAGGCCAGCCAGGAGCTGTACTTTTTGTGCTTGTATTTAAATAGTACGTCTATTCCAGTAGCATAAGATGCTCCATCCTGAGTAAAAGGATTTTCCAACCCATCTTCCAATTCTAACCTCCAGGAAGTCAAATTGTACAAGTGCTTTTTGTAATATTCAAAATCAAGAGTAACTCTTTTCTTTTGGAAAGTAAAACCAACAGACCATTGTTCAGCATTGATTTCGGGAAAATAATCATTAGCCAATACCCAAAGATTCTCTCCTACACCTAAATCATTGTAAGAAATAGGGAGTTGGTAAATAAACTGGCTATAGGTTCCTACGTTAAACTTAAAGAAAAAGGCTTCATCAAAAGGATACCAATAAACAGCCAGGCGTGGTTGCCATTTGATCGTTCTCATCAACTCAGTTTTACCTTCAAATAAGCTCCGAAAATCATCCCCTCTTACCCCAAACTGTATATCTAGCTTATCTTTTAGCAAATAGCGATAATTGAAAAAAGTAGAAAAAGTTTTTGCCAGATAACTTTCTCCTCCAAACTCTTCTTCACCTGATTGATTCCGTTCTACCCTTCTAAAGTTGATGGGTTGACGAGTATATTGCAAACCTACTGTCAATTGGTTTTGATTATTGATGGTCCACTCTTGATTGAGATTGAGTGAGAGGTCTTGCAACTCATTGGTGTGATTAAATTGAAAATCGAAGGGAATGTTTTGTTTATCAGTGGTATAAGAAAAATCATAAGCATTGGTGTATTTGCTGGAAGTAAAAGTTGCATTCGTAGCCCATTGTTCATTCCAGTTTTTTTCATAATTGAAACTCATCCCCCAATTACTTAGTTGGAGCTGATCTTGAGTAGCAAAAGTCTCATAAGCATCGAATAAGTATTCAAATTGGTCATTCCCCTTGTAAACACTTAAAGCAAAATATTCTTGTGGATTGGGTTTCCAGGTCCATTTGAAATTAAAATCAGAATAAAAGAAGTCAGGATGTACGATCACCTCAGCTACATCACCAAATTCTTCTCTATTTTGTGACAACCTCCCTTTTTGGAAAATGCTATTAAAAAGACTTTGATAGGTAGTACTCTGAAGGATATCTGTAAAGGATCGTCGACCTGCAATGAGTAAAGTAGATTCATTGGGGATGAGCGGAATTTCGGCATAAGCATGTGCACTAATCAGGTTTAAACCAGCACCAAAATTTGCCTCTTCAATAAAATCAGGCTTTCCACTGATATCTATTACTCCGGAAACCCTACCACCATATTCTGCTCCAAATCCACCTCTGTAGACATCTACATTTTTTACCAAATAGGGATTAAAAGCAGAATACAAACCAAAGAAATGCCCTGCATGGTAGACCGGAATACCATCCCATAACAATAAGTTTTGATCAGAAGTACCTCCACGTATGCTTAAGTTAGAAGCCGATTCGTCTGATGCACTTATGCCGGGTAGCAACTGCAGGGAACGCAGTACATCTGGTTCTCCCCAACCAGGTAAAGTAGGAATCTTTTCGGGCTGAAAGTTGATTTGCCCGGATGGTTCATCGAAGGCCATCATATCTACTGTAAACTCTTGCACGAGAATTTCAGGCATTTCTTCAATCGCCGGACGCAAGCGAATATTAGCGCAAGGATCAGACAATAATCTTTCCAGGCTAATGCTTCTTTTATGATATCCCAGATAACTGATTTCTACTGTAGCTGCTTTGTTCCAATTCCCTACTAATGAGAACTCTCCTTTTTCATTGGTTTGAGTACCACTTTCAGAAGCTTTAATGTAGACATTGGCAAATTCCAAAGGCTGATTGGTATTGTAGTCAATGATTTTGCCACACAATTGCATCATCAATTCCTTTTCCTCTAAGCGGGTAATGATAATGTATCTTTTAGAAATAATTTTGTAGGTAAGCAAGGTCTCTGCAAAAACACGATCAAGTGCCGTTGCTAAATCTTCTTCTACAATATTGACTGAGACATAAATTTCATTGACAATATCGGCTTGAAAAGCAAAGGCAATAGAATAATCTTTTTCCCACTGGTGTAGTAGTTCTCTTAAGGCTTGGTTGTCACACTGATAACTGATGCTTGTCTCATCCTGTGCAAAGGATAAGTGTGTCATAAACAGAAATGATAAAAGTAAATAGACACGAAACATGTAGCAGTGTATTATTCAATTCTCACTGTTTTATCATCCCCAAATGTAGGCGTAAGCCCAAGTGAGTTACAAATGATTTCGACAGCTTGACGTAAATTATTGTGAGGAAGTGGACCTTCATAAAACAGTTGTGGATTTGATGTCATTATTACTTTTACATCATATTGTCGTTCCAACTCTTTCCATACATTTTCCAAAGGCTCGTTGATAAACATGGTTTCTCCAGACATCCATTCAGGTACATTAGCATTTGTCTGTGCCAATCTTTCCAGCTTATTTCCAATGCGTTTGACAGATTGGCCTTGAACCAAACGGACACTATCACTATTAACGACCACTAATACCTGCCCTTCAAAACAACTAACTCTAAAACCTTCTTCCCGAGCAAATACATTAAAAGATGTTCCTAATACTCGCACTTCTCCCATTTGAGTGGTTACTGTGAACGGAATCGCGGATGATTCGACATCAAAAAATGCTTCTCCTTTCAAACGAACACTTCTTGCTTCAGACCAATTGGGTTCTTTGAATTTAATAGTAGTCAATGCATTCAATTGTACGGAAGATCCATCGGGTAAACTTTCAGTTCTCTTTTCCGCAATAACAGTAGTAAATGTATCATCTCTATCCAATATAAAAGGAGTAGCTAGCAATAAAAGAGTAGCCGCAGCACTAGCTATGACTAATCGTACGAATTTTCTACGCCTACCAATTTTTTTCTTCAATTCTGCTTTATCCAACTGTAAGCGATCCCACAAAGTTACCTGATCATAAGCAGGTAGAGGCAAGCGATCGGTAGCATCCACCAATCGTTTCCACTTTTCAAACTGTGGATGAGCCTCGACTTCTTGTCGTTCGGCTTCACTTATTTCGCCACTTAGCCAACGCCCTAAGAGGGTATCGTCCTTAAAAGGTTGTTCCATTTTGTTATTCGTTCTCCTAATTCAATAACGAATTAGTGGTTTTGTACCCTAATGCAAATTTGATCTTTTATATAAAAAGCCCACTACACCCTACACACTAAACCCTACACTAAATTTTATCAGTCAACTTTCTCAACTCCACCAATGCCTTCGACATTCTTTTCTCAACCGCTTTCTTACTAATTCCCAGTCTTTCTGCAATTTCTTGGTAGGTCAACTTTTCCAATCTACTCATTAAAAAAACCACTCTGTTTTTTTCAGGTAAAGCAGCGATGGCTTCCTCCAGGATTCTTTGAAATTCATTGACTTGATAGAGATACTCAGGATCTTCTATAGTTTCTTTTTTTTGAGGTACTTTTTGAAAATTAAGGACTACTTTTTGATGTTTGATCTGATCCAACAAGAGGTTGTTGGCAACTGTATACAGGAAGCTTTTGGCTTTTTCGGGTAGTACTTTGGCACATGCTTTCCAAAGTCTTAAGAACGCTTCTTGAGTGATGTCTTCTGCTTGTTGTACATCTCCAGATTTGAAAAAGATGAAATTGCGCAAAGAGAAACTAAGCGATTCAAAGATTTCTTGATATGTGTTTTCTTCGCAGACGTTGTTGTCCATTGATTAATTTCATACTTGTGAAGTAAATATAAAGAGTATTTTAGTTTCTGGGCAAAAACTGAATACAATGAAAGACTTAATAAGATTTTTATCCAACTTTCATCCCATCAAAGAAGAAATATTAGAAACGTACGTTTCCCACTGGACCGAACACTCAGCCAAAAAGAAAAGCATTCTAACAGAAGCCGATCAGACTGAACGTTACCTCTACTTTGTGAAAGAAGGAATACAAAAGTCTTATTACTTAAATGATGGAAAGGAACACATCATGTTTTTTGCCTATGCACCCTCTTTCAGTGGTGTTATGGAATCTTTTTTGACTCAATCAGCTTCCAGGTATTTTTTAGAAACGATTACCAATAGTCAATTTTTAAGGATATCGTATGTAAAACATAAGGAGTTGATCACCCAGCATCGCGAGCTAGAAACTCTTTTTAGGAAAATTACAGAATTTCTTCTTTTAGGAGTTATCGAAAGACATCACGAAATGTTGGCCTATAATGCAGAGACTCGACTAAGAACATTCCTGAAAAGAAGTCCACACCTTATTAATATGGTTTCACAAAAAGATATGGCTTCCTACCTTAAAATCGATGCGACCAACTTCAGTAAAATGATGAAAAACATCAAGATCTAGAAGCTGTTTAAATTTAACTAAATGGATCTGTTATATCCCTTTCTGACTCAATTTGCGTTGTAAAAATCCTCATTTAGCTAGGCTAAACTCCGGTTTTTGCGCCTTAATTGATCCAAAAATTGACTATAACATATTCCAATAGCTAAATTTTAACACTTTCTTGAAAATCTTGGTTTTTACCAAGAATAGTGAGACAGACAAATCGGAACTTTGACTCATCAATTCAATCACAAAATCTTAATTGATGAAGACGGTAAAATTATTCATCCTACTTGCAGTAGGGCTGTACACTAATGTCATTTACTCACAAGAAAATCCAACAAAAATGACCAATCCGGAAATCGTTCAACAATTCTTAGCCGGTTTTAATGATCCAAGTCAAATCCAGGAATCACTAGCTTTACTAGCAGATAATTATCATTTCACAAATCCAATAGTTGAGCTTCATTCCAAAGCAGAATTCATTGGCTTAGCTAAAGAAATTGGTTCAGTCCTTACGGAAGCTGCTCTGAAAAACAGTTCTCCCACCTATTCCGCTGCGATCCCTAAATTTACTAAGTTTTTGTAAATATTTGGGATCAAAGACAATGTTTTCTGAGAAAAGCCAGGAGAAGAAATGACAACGATACCGACAACGTTGCCGATTTGAGTGTAGAAATCTAATTTCGTAACATTCAAATTATTCAAATGGCTAGATTACCAAAAGCGAAGTTCAATCTTCGATTACCAAAGGCAAAAAACGAAACGCTCATTTCATTAGTCTTTCGTTACCAAGGCAAAAGATTGGTTTACTCCACCGGCTATTCTATTCATCCCAAAGAGTGGGATTTTAAAATTCAAAGACCTATTCAAAAGAAAGGGCGTATTGATTTACTCAATATCGACCGGCAATTGGATAATCTTGCTCAATGCTGTCTCGATATATTTATTGAGGCAAATTATGGGGCAATAAGCGTCAGTACTTTCAAAGAGCAGTTGGATATTAAAATTGGTAAAAAAATCATTCCTGACGTATCCAAAGGCAAACTAGGACAACAAAAAAAACGCCCCACCTTTTTAGAATTTCTCGATTTAGAGATGAAGGACATGAAACAGCAAGGCATGAAAATGAGTAGTTGGGATTCCTTTGATCGTCATGTCAAGATTCTCAACCGCTTCTCCAAAGAAGTTCGTCATTTTGATTATGAGGATGTAGATTGGAACTTCCGTTTGGAATTGATTGATTGGTTAGCCAGTCGAGATATAAAATTAGGCTACGGTAACAAGACCCTAAGTACCTTACGACAGTTTCTAGAACGTGCGAGAAGAAAAAAGCTGCATAACAATATTGATTACCAAGGTACAGGTTGGATAGTTCAACAAAAGAAAGCGAAAGGACAGATGGTCACGCTTACTCCTGAAGAGCTACAAGTTTTATCAGAACTCAGGTTATTCGGTTTTGCCGAAAAAGCCCGCGATTTATTTCTAATTGGTGCGGGTACCGGCCAAAGATTTAGTGATTATTCAAGGTATGTGCCTGACAACTTTTACCGGACTATTAACAATATTCCAATACTATCTATCATCTCTCAAAAAACAGATACACCAGCAAAAATTCCTCTAAATATTTTTCCTTGGCTTATACCTGTTTTAGAAAAATATGACTATGCTTCTCCTCAAATTTCCATGCAAAAGTTCAATGTGGTTATCAAAGATATTTGCCACAAAGCTAAATTTGAAGAGAATGTATTTATTGTCAATCAATATATAGGCCGAAAAGCAAGAGTCGAGAAGTCTTATATACCAAAGTACAAGCAAGTCTCTTCTCACTGCTGTAGGAGATCTTTCGCCACTAACCTCTACCGGATGGGCTATAGCCTTGCCCAAATCATGCCAATGACAGGCCACGGTACTGAATCACAATTGCGCCAATATATTGGAATTGATAATGAAATGAATGCCGAAGAAATTGCGCTTTCTATCATGGACAAAAGAGCTAAAGGAATAAAATCAATTGGTTTTAAAAAGGCAGCCAATCAATAATTTCATCGATTCTATCATCATCATCTAAAAAAGCTAAAAATAAATATCAATGGAAAATATATTAATCAATGGTGCCTTTGAAAAAGCCATTCAAAGGCTACGTTCTATCCTTCCAAAACTTAGTTTTGGTCTCCTGATAGCTACCTATCTAATCTCTGCTATAATTATGGGCATCTTTCATGCCCAAACAGCAAACAATCTAGGCTTTATGATTGCTGCGTTTCTTGTGCCTTTAGCAATTCAATGTGGAAGAGGAACATTAGTATTTTTCTTTCAACTCAATCCGGCCAGAATTCAACACCGCTTTTCTATGGGCGTTATTGCAGCATCTGTTCTTCTTATTCTTTCACTATTAGAAGCCTATTTTGTTTTAAAAGATTATGGATTAGCTTGGATTATTTCCGTAAGCAGCTTAATGCTTATTGGTTGGCTGATTGAAATTATGATCATGAAGGAAATAACTTTTGCTACACAAATCGCTTTGTTTAGAGATCGTGAAAAGTGGACTGAGTTGAAAGATTTTTATAACGCTAAAGCAGAATTAGAAGGTTTAATGAAAGGGAAGGTTCTTGTGGCCTCCCCTACTCCCGATATCAGTACAGAAGTTACTCCAGAAGATAGTCAAGCATTGGAATTACTCAAAGAGCTAAATCAGCATTTGCTGGGAAAGGTCGAAAGCCCGTCTCTGAACGGGCATCAAGCTTGAAGTTTTATGGAGTGGTTTTGGATATAGATGATCCGCATTTAGAGTATAATTTAGCGAGATTAGAAAATCGGTTTAGGCAACGATACTTAAACTCTGTTAAAAGCAATATAGAACGCCTAGCCTCAGGGAAAACTTCTCACTCAACTACAATGCAATCGATAAAAGACAATTTATTTCGGCTTAATATGGTTAAAGTTTTGAAAGGAATAATTTTTGGTATTGATATAAACATCGATGTTAAAAATTGAGTGGAAATAAAATATGATTTGTAGTTCAGCAGGAATATGCAGTTTCCCTATATTTTATCGTTAACTACAATGCAATTGGATTGCATCCTGATTAAACTTATCTTTGCAGTCTATGAAAAAAACAAGCACCATATTAGGCATTTATATGCTTATTTTAGCTGTCCTCCCTTGCGCGGATGAAGCTCTTTGGTGCGTTTTTGATATAGAAGAAACCATAGGGATAGAATTACATCAAGATGAGGAGCATGAGCATGAAAATGAGTGTTCAGATCATTGTTCTCCTCTATGTACTTGCAGCTGTTGTCAAATAACCGTTCGCAATCCGCTCAAAGCAGAAATTTCGATCAACCCTCCCTATTTTATTTTTTCTGACCCTGCGTTTAGAGAGCCATCCTTTTCTGGTCTCCTTTTATTCAAAGCCATTTGGCAACCTCCAAAATTGGGTTAATCAACATACAAATTGACTTGAAGTCAAAAATCAATTGTTTGATTAATTTAATTCATTGGAATGAAAAAAATATTATTGCCAATATGGGCAGTTACTGCTCTTCATGTCGTTCATGCACAAAACGTCCTTAATATAGTTGTTCTAGATGCGGAGACACAAGAAACGCTCATTGGTGTAAATGTCTTTATAGAAAGCCTTAACAGAGGCAATGTCACAGGCATTGATGGCAGCGCATCCATCGTAGATTTACCAGATGGAACTTTTAAAATTAAGCTTAGCTATATTGGATATGAGGAAGAAGAATTAGAAGTAAGCCTTCCTCAATCAACTCTACTAACGGTTTTACTAGAATCAGGAAGCGAGGAACTGGAGGCCGTCACGGTGACTACAACTCGTAGCAGTCGTTTAATTCAAGATTTACCCACTCGACTAGAGGCCATTACAGCCGAAGAGTTAGGAGAAAAAAGTTTTATGAATCCTACTAATATTGCTACTTTATTGAAAGAAAGCACCGGGATTCAAATGCAACAAACTTCTGCTAACTCCGCTAATCAAAGCATTCGAATACAAGGCCTTGATGGACGCTATACGCAATTATTGAAAGATGGTTTTCCGATTTTCGGAGGCTTTGCTGGCGGTTTAAGCATTATGCAAATCCCCCCGCTAGATTTGAGACAGGTGGAAATTATTAAAGGAAGTGCTTCTACTTTGTATGGTGGTGGGGCGATTGCAGGTCTAGTCAATTTGATTAGCCGTACGCCCGAAGAAGAACCAAATCTGGAACTGATGCTTTCCCAAACACAAGCTTTGGGATCTACACTCAATGCTTTCTATGCGCAACAATATGGTAAAGCTGGATTTACGCTATATACCGCAGGCAATTTACAACAGGCATACGATGTAAATAATGATAATTTTTCTGATATACCCCAAGTCAGAAGTATTTCGGTTAACCCTACTTTTTTTTATGATTTTGATGAGCGTAGTAGTTTAAGAATCGGTATTAATAGCTCTTTTGAAAATCGTTTGGGAGGAGATGTTATCGCTATTGAAGAGCAACCCAGTAACGCGCATCCGTTTACTGAAGAAAATAAATCTACCCGTTTGGCATCACAAGCCACTTTCCAAAGGCGAATTTCCGAACAAGCTAGTTTTATAATAAGAAATAGCATCAATTATTTTGACCGGAGCATTGAGATACCCGATTTCACCTTTGCAGGACAACAGTTGGCTAGTTTTTCAGAAGCAACTTATACGGTTGCTAATGAAAATACAGATTGGGTGCTTGGGGCAAATGTTTATACCGATCAATTTGAGGAGGAAATGTTCACTGAAAATCCTGTTCGGGATTATAGCAATACCACTTTTGGTTTTTTTGGCCAAAACGTATGGTCGTTATCTGATCAAATAGCTTTAGAGACAGGCTTACGTATCGATTACAATACAGATTATGACTGGTTTGTATTACCGCGCGTTAATCTATTATTGGACTTAGATAAGCATTGGACTGCTAGAATTGGTGGGGGAATGGGTTATAAACTTCCGACCATCTTTAGTGAAGAAGCCGAGTTTAGAACTTTCCAAAATATCCTACCGATAAGAATCGATGGAACGAAAGCGGAAACCTCTTTGGGTGGAAACTTAGATATTAATTATAAAACTATCTTGTTTGAAAATGTCAGTTTCTCCATCAATAATCTTTTATTCTACACTCAATTATATGATCCATTGATATTGATACAAAATGCTGGTAGCGATTTTTCTTTTGAGAATGCGGATGGAAATACCAATTCTAAAGGTCTAGAAACCAATATCAAATTCAGCTATCAAAACTTCAAGCTTTTTCTCCAATATGCTTTCATTGATGCTCAATTAGATTACAACGGCATTAGAGGTCAAAAACCCATAACACCTCGACATAATGCGGGTGGAATTTTGATGTACGAAAATGACAAATGGAGACTTGGTTATGAAGTCTATTTTACGGGTGATCAAGTGCTTTCCGATTTTACTCCTGTAGATGATTTTGTCACAATGGGATTTTTGGCAGCCAGACAATTAGGAAGATTTAATGTTTTTGTCAATTTTGAAAACTTCACAGATACTCGATTATCTAATTATCAAAATACGGTGATACCTCCACTAAGCAATCCTACTTTTCCTGAGATATGGGCACCAACAGACGGGTTCATCTTTACCGCAGGCGTAAAATGGACATTATTAGGCGCACTAGACGAAGATTAAACCGTTATTTAATATCAACAGGATGGTGTGTTAATCAGCACACACCCTGTTGTTTTAAAATTAAGACGTTTTTTAGGAGTCGAACAAATGCCCAACTTTGAGACAATGATTGTAGTCTCCATTTTTGCACTTATTGCAAATGGTGCTTGTTTATATCTGCTTCAAAAATCTAAAAGTAGTGAGGAAGCTCACATGAAAGCAAGCTCTATTTTTACCTCTAATGATATTATTATCAATTTGGGAGTCATCACTGCGGCCATTTTGGTAAAACTATTCAATTCAGCCATTCCTGATTTGATGATTGGGATAATAGTTTTTGCTGTTGTTATACAGGGTGCAATAAGAATTTTAAAGCTATCAAGGTAATGAATAAAGTAAATAAAATTTGAAAACAAAAGGGAGTAGGTTTCACACCAATGGGTAATTCTAACGTTTATCCCCTTTTCTTCTTATGCGATCAACGTTCTTATTCATTAAAAACCGGACTAAATTTTCATAGATCATTCGCTTTGTAAAAGGTAGATTTTGTTGATGTTTGCTGTAGAAAGCGTCAGGGTTATTAAAGACACCAAAATCTTGATTGATCCCTTTTTCTTGAATGAACGTATTGTTCAGTTCAAAATCAATCCTTGGATTCAAGAAATCTTCAGTATAGGCACCGTAACCGCAAAAAGAAGCACCGCAATTTCTAAATTCGTTTTGCAAAGCCTTTAAATAAGGTTTGTCAAGGATAACCCCTTCCAGAAAATACCATTCATCCATTAATTGCACCTCTACCCAACTATGTAATATATTCTTCGGTGCTAATTTGTACCAAACCCCTTTAATAGCTCCTTTTTGTAAAGCTTTATCAATGGTGAACCCATGAATTCTATTGGGAATATGGCAAGCACGCAGTAAAGCCATCAGTAAAGTGGCTTTGGTATTACACTGTCCATAACCATCTTGTAAGACTTTAGTAGCGACTATATCATCAGAACGGTTGTAGCCAAATTTTATCTCATCTCGCACAAAACTGTAGATAGATTTCACCCTTTCCACCTCTTCTAGATCCATCCATGCTCTTTCCATTATTAAGCTTTGAATAGATGGTTCCTTATAATTTAATATAGGAGTTTCTTCCAAGTAAGCAGTTTTAACTTCTGCTATCTTTTTATCTTTTCTAATTACATTATGTTCCATAATTCAAAGTGATTTAATAATGGTTTTAAAATCAGGAAGATCACTGATGTGCTTCCCATAATGGGCCATAAACATTGAATTGTTATTCAATGCAAATATCAATATCAAGTACTTGGATAAATTGCAGCAATTCTCACTTTAGCTAAAAATAGGTAAAAAAGATTCAACTTGATATCTTTAGCAGAAAAATGGAAGAGGATTTTTGCTGTTTTGACACCCTATATAACGAGGTGCTCATCCCTCAATTTAGTCAAATAGAAGATAAACGACGAGTAAACAGTAGCTATAGTCAATTGGAATCGCTAAAAAGTGGTTTTGCCTTGTACAGCCTAAAGAGTCCATCTTTATATGCTTTTCATCAGCGCACGGATGCTGAGTCCAGTAATTTAAAGCAAGTTTTCAAGTTAAACCAAGTTCCTTCAGACAATGGTCTGCGCAAGATTTTAGATCAAGTGGATAGCGATGCTTTGCGTAAAAGCTTTAAAGCTTTGTATGACTGGGCTGATGATAAAAAAGCACTGGATGCCTTTAATATTTGGCGTGGGCATCGAATATTGAGCATCGATGGAGTAGAACATTTTAAGTCCAAATCGATTAGTTGTCCTCATTGTTTGCACCGTAATCACCGAGATGGAACCCAGTCACATTATCATTGTATGTTAAGCGCAGCCTTGGTTAAACCAGGCCTCAAAGAAGTACTAATTGTTGACAATGAGCCTATTATTAATCAGGATGGTGCTGTTAAAAATGACTGTGAACGCAATGCTTCTAAACGATTATTAGCTAATCTGACTCAGGCTTATGGTCACCAAGATATGATTCTAACCATGGATGCTTTGTACGCTTGCGCTCCCATCATTAGTCAAATTCAGCAGCAAAAAAACTGGCATTACCTCATTTCAGTGACCGAAACTGGCCATAAAGCTTTATTTAATCAATTTGATCAACTAGAGGAGCAAGGAGCTATTCAATGGGTAACTCATAAGGATAAAAAAGAGCAATTTGCACTCGGTTATGCCAATGGTCTGTACCTCAATGATAGTGCAAAAGATATCAAATGTAATATGCTCTATTGCATCTGGCGCAACTCCAAAGGTAAAGAAGTGGTCTTTTCATGGATCACAGATTTACCACTCAATGAACGCACCGTAGTGCAGTTTATGCGTATTGCTCGTAGTCGGTGGAAGATTGAAAATGAGGTATTTAACACATTGAAAAACCAAAACTATCAGTTTGAACATAATTTTGGGCATGGCCACCAAAACTTATGCACTAATTTTGCCTATCTGATGATGCTAGCTTTCTGTGTAGATCAATTACAACAATTGGCATGTACCGTTTTTCAGCAAATTTTAACAGTGGTCAAAACTAAAGTCAAGTTTTGGGAGCTGGTCAGGTCGGTCTTTAGAATTATCCCTTGTTATTCTATGAGAGATATTCATTATAAAATCGCTGATTTACATTATATTCAAATCGAATAATGTTAAAGTGAGAATTGCTGGATAAATTGTATAAACTGGCTATTCTTTAGGCAGAATAAATTTTGGAGTTACACCAAAAGTTTCTTTAAAGGTTCTTGTATAATGTGAGCTATCGGTAAAACCAAATTGATGAGCGGTAGAGGTAATGGACTGAAGTTTTAGAGATGGTAGGGATTTGACCAATTTATTCCAAAGTTTATATCTGCGGAAGGTAGTTTGGGTTTCTTCTTTGAATAAATGTAATAAACGGCTGGGGGATAAAAAACAAATTTTAGCAACTTCTTCCAAGCTGACCTGCTTAGCAAAATTATCCTCCAGATAGGTAATCGCTTTTATTATTCTATCGTCTTTTGCACCTAATTCTTCTTCGAATAGTTCTTCTAGCCCTTTAAAAAATAGGTCTATTTTGCTACAAAGCGTTTCAAAGTTTTTTCCTGCAATTTGGTAATCTCTTAGTAAAAGTGATAAAGCAGAAAATATCTTTTCATTCACTTGCAGTGCCAATTCCGGTTTATGCAAGTGCTGTAAGTAATACCCTATTCTACTAATCGGATTGATAAGATTAGTTAGTTGTGTCTCAGGGCAGATCAATTGGTGTGGAATATTAGAATTTAGATAGAAGCTACTTTTGATGTCCATTACCCCATCAATCGTTAGTTTCATCACCTCATTTAGACAGATGCTCAATTGAACTGCATAATGTTGGTGAACGATGTTATCATTAAGAGTACCAACAAAAATGCCATAATTAGGTCTAAAGTGAAATTTATTTTTCGCCTGCTTACTCATCAAATCCTGATCATTAACTTGTTTATTCAATTAGACCACAGTCTTCATCACTTAATTCTGTTTCTACTGTAAAGTGTTCAAATGGATAAGTTTTCAATATACTTTTCACTTCCTGCTTTACCCTCAGAATATTACCTAACCCGTTCAATGGCTTTAGCTTTAAATGAGTTGTAAATACATGATGCTCTCCATCTAGTGACCAGATATGGGTATGATGAGCGGAATCAACATAGGTAATGTTAAGTAGCTTTTCTTCTATCTCTTGTAAGTGAATATCATTTGGAACACCTTGCAAAAACAAAAATAAGGTCTCTTTCAATCTCTTAATAACATTCCAAAGCACATAAAGCGTAATAGCTATAGATAGAGCAGGATCTAAGAAAGGAACATCGAAAAATAGCAATACAATTGAAGCAACTAATATGGCCACCCAGCCTAATACGTCCTCTAATAAATGCCAGGATACGACCTTCTCATTTAAGGACTTCCCACCACTCATCTTCCAAGCTGCATAGCCATTAACCGCAATTCCCACCAGAGCAAAGAGAAACATACCTTGAGCATTGGTTTGTTCTGGAGCCAATAACCTTTCAACGGCCTCTCTAATGACAAAGATAGATCCTAGGATTAGAACAATACTATTAATTAAAGCCCCTAAAAGGGAAAAGCGAGCATATCCAAAAGAGAATTTTTGATCTGAACCTTTCTTAGACTTTTGGTCTAAATACCAAGCTGTCCCTAAAGATAGACTATCGCCTAAATCATGGATAGCATCAGATATGATGGCAATACTATTTACATATAATCCACCGATGATTTCAAAAATGGTAAATCCCAAATTAAGAAAGAAAGCAATCTTAAGGTTTTTGCTTGAAGAGTGGTGATGATGGTGATCATGCGACATTTTTCAAAGTTTTAGTACCTTATAAATATCTATGATCACAAATTTAAGGCTTAACCGCTGCAACTCAATTGCAATTGGCACAGACACCTTTTAAGACTAAGTTCGCTTGTTGCAATGTAAAATTTGCAGGTAATTGAATACTCGGAACATGTTGTCGAGTCAGACAAAAGGTTTCTTTACAAGTCACACAATGGAAATGAAAATGCTGGTCTTGTGGCTCACATTGGCAATTCTCTAAACAAAGCGCATATTTGGTCATACCAGAACCATCATCTATAGAATGTACTAACTTCTGTGCTTCAAATGTTTTCAAAGTTCTGAAAAGAGAGCTTCTATCCGAATGCGTAAAGTAAGATTCTAACGATTTTAAGGAAACTGCTTTATCGGTTTCCATCAAATAGCGAAGGACAAGAATCCTATTTGCCGTTGGATGAATATTTCGATCTTGAAGGATTTGTTCTTCCATAGGTAGTTAAATTAGCGTAATTGCACCTTAATTGATTATTTTAGTAGCGTGAAAATATCCTAAAAAACGCTTTTATTTTCAGATCTAGTAGAAAATGAATTTAGATTTTCTTCATTACAGAATAAAACAAAAAGCATCTAAAGGTCTCTGCTATCAGCTATTTCTGTTCAGTTCCCTGACCCATTATACAATTAATCACCCCACCAACTTCTGAAACCAAGACTTCCCAGCCTCCTTCTCAAGAACCGCTTTTTCACGAGCAAGTTTTTTATTGCGAGCTTGTAGCTTCTTCATAATTTCCTCTCCCCTCCTCACTCGCTTCAGTTCTTTTTCAAGCATTGCTATGCGTTGCTGCTCCGCATTACGCTCTTGCATCATTTCATTCATCGTATCCATCAAATCTTCGATTTGCTGACTTTGCTGATTAACAGCATCGTGGCGGCGTTCTTCATCGCTTCTTTGATCCGTGAGAAGAACTGTGAGCTGGTTGTGGTGACTTTGGGCTTTTTCTAGGTTTTCTCGTAAGGATTCAATTTGCTCATTGAATTGGTCACGCTCCCTACTCCGCTCACGCTCCAAAATTTCTTTGGTGGACTCCAGGTTTCTGATGCGTTCTCTCAGAACTTCCGTTTCAGCGGCTGTATGGTTGGGTGTATTGTGATGTACAGAGTGTTTAGCTACTGGTGTATTATCGTGTATAGGCTGTTTAATTTGAGGTGTATTGCTATTGTTTAATTCAGCCCCCTCCTCCTCCATTTTGACTTTATCTCCATAGACGCGGATTAGTTCAGATACATCTATTACCGGATTACCATCAGTATCTTCTTCAACGGTAATCCCTTTCTTTTCAATGTGGCTGTATAGAGTGGCTCTTGTAATCCCCACCATCCGAGCCGCTTCTGATTTATTCACTTTCATGGTGTGCACCCCTGTATTATTGAACAATCGCTATACAGTGTATAGCTGTGTATTGTTATATCAAATAAGCTGATCCAAAACAACACTATACATAGGTGTATAGCTTGACTGTATAATACTGTTCAAAGCTGTATAATTATGCTTGTTTTCAGTGTATTGCGGTGTATAACTCGTGTATAGTCTTAGGTGTATAAGAGTGTATTGTGTATTGTGTATTGTATACATAGTGTACAATTTGATTAGCTAAACAATCAAAAATCATCTTATCCCTTATCAAATAAGCCTTTAGGTACACCTAATCCAAAATGTATAGGCCTGTATAGGGGTGTATGTCCCTGTGTATAGTATTGTGTATAATTATACACTATGATACAGTGTATCGTGTTCTTGGCCGAATCGGAGCCAATTTATCTATCATAACTAATCTAAAGGAGAGCATCTTTGATCCTTATTTAAGACCGAACCAATAAAAAAGCCGCATTTGGCGATGCGACTTTTTAAAATATCTAGAGCGGGAACTCTGTAATTCGATAATTAGATAGTACCGCCGTGCGAATCGGAATGCAAGTCAAAAATGACTCTGCAAGGATTTTTTGCATTCTTATTCACAGGCTTCTGAAAGGGTCATTGCTAACTATCTATGTACAATAATTACTCATCGTATTCCGCCCCCAAAAGGGCAGGGGGCTTTAAATCACTCTCTAAGACAACACCCGTTTTATCCGTTCTTCCTTATTCGCTTAAAACGACAGGCTCTATTAAGCGTAAGTCTCTCAAAGTTCCACTGGATGACAATAGTTTTATCAAACCGATCAAACAGAGCTTTGTCAAAAATCCTCGCTTAATGCCTATGACTAGAATTTTCTTGACGCTTATTGCTGGATGGGCAGGGAAGGGGACTTCGATTAAAACAACGGTTGGAGTTATCGCAAAACATTTGAATCGTTCGAGAAGACAGGTTTTTCGCTACTTAAAAGATGCTGTAGAAGAAGGCTATCTGACTTACAATAAAAGAAAGGGCAGGGATGGCCTCTATGTTGGTATTCAAATCTGGCTGAATTTCGGTGCTATTCGCTTTACCCGTTTTCAGAAAAACGAGGTAAATAAGCCTAAAACCCCTTATAAACCAGAGGTGACATATAAGGCAGACATTAATACGAAACAAATAAATAATAAGAAGAAAACACCGGAAGATGAGGAATTATGGAAGCGACTTTTAAGTTTTGGAGCCACTCTAGGGTATCTTGAGAAAGAAAACTGTTCATCAAGTGCGCTTGAGTGAAAATGACTGGTGAAAAAAGAAGAAATTAATGCGATGATTCCAAAATGGAGGCAATAATATGAGTCCAGAAAGAGCCAAACAACTTTCCATGCCTGATATTCTTTTACCGTTAGGCCATCAGCCTGTTCAAGTAAAAAAGGAGGGCAGGGAGCTTTGGTATCGGTCCCCTCTCCGATCTGAGAAAAG
>JBCBCD010000031.1:0-17500 GCA_038530915.1 Bacteroidota bacterium | reverse complement strand
CTTACTGTAGAAATAAATTCTAAGTCTTGCTCTTTATTGTAAGCGTAAGCTTGAAACTGGTCAAAAATATTTCTCAGGAGCGGCAGAATATCTCCTTGTTTCATTTCCAGTTCATGGATACCGGACTCTATCTTTTGTAATTCTAAAATCTGGTTGATCAGATTGAGTAAAATAACTCCATTCTTTTTGATTAAATCTGCACCTTTCTTCAACAATTGCTCGGGTTTCTTTTCTATTTGTTCCATCATCCCAAGGATGATCGTCAATGGGGTTCTAAATTCGTGGGTGATATTTGTAAAAAGGTTGTTTTTGAAGGTATCTATTGCTCGTAAATTCTCTGCCTCTTGCTGATTGAGTTCGCGCTTAACCTGGAAGCTATAGAAAGCATACGATAGCACAGCAAATAGCAAGAAATAGAGGAGATAGGCCCATGTACTCAGCCACCAAGGTGGATATACTTGTATGTCCAATAACTTTGTCGCTTCAATAGGAATATTGTTCACATCTCTAGCTCTAACCAACAGCTCATAATTCCCTCTTGGCAAGTAATTTAAGGTCACTTCGAGGTTTTCATCTAAAGGCCACCACTGCTTGTTGAAACCTTTTAGTTGGTATTCATAACCGGTATTAAGATGATTAAAGCGATTCAAATCAGCTATTGTCAAAGTAGTAGCAAGGTCGCTGTAATCTATTTTTATTGATTTCTTTTCAGGATCCAGCCAATAGTTCGTTATAGATTCTGAAAAGCCAGTCTCCCGTTTATACCTTTTGATCGAATGGATGACCATTTTGGGTTGAACCTTCTCTTTTCCAAAAATAGAAGGCTTTAACACTAATAGGCCAGCATCAGTTCCATAATAGAGCTGTTCAGAAAATTGGCTATTGAAATGAGCTCTATACCTTACGTGACTGTGTTGTGAGAGTGTTATTCCATTGAAAGAAAGAAAGTCCCTATCCGAATCTTCAGACAGCTTTTTCATTACCCCATAGACCGTAGTGACCCATAAGACTCCTTCATCGTCCTCCATAATGTTACAAATCAAACTGTTAGCGATTCCATCACTATGGTAGTAACGCTTAAACTTTTTGCTGCCTTTTTGTAAGAGATTCAACCCTCTTATAGTACCGACCCAAACATTTCCTTTCCTATCTTCATAAATTGCGGTTACTTCATTATTGGATAAAGAGCTGGGGTCGAATGCATCAGATCTATAGTGATCAAATATGCCCGTCTTGGGATCATAACAATCCAAGCCTGCTTTAGTGCCTATCCATAATAAACCTTGCCGATCAAAATACAGTCGAAGAATTTGCCCTTTTGTCAAAGAAGTGGTGTCTTCGGGATTATTTATAAAATGTGTTATCTTTCTTGTACTTCTTTCAATGAAATAAAGACCACTATACATTGAACCTGCCCAAATATTGTCATTTCCATCTAAAGCCAAGTCTGTTATCCCACCATTATTCAAAAAAGAAAGCTCGTCCGGTGAATAATATACATACGTTTTTAAAAAATTGTCGGTACTATCCAATTCAATTAAACCATCATCCAATAAACTCAATACTAAATGGCCATCAGCTGTTTGTACTATTTTACCAACCTGATCAATGCCAATGTTCTGAAATGGCTGGCTCGTTAGATCGATGCTTGTTCTTTTTTCAATACTTCCCTCTTTCAGCTGCATCTTATGCAACCAATTATCGTAAGTACTCAACCAGATATCTCCTTTTGAGTCTTCTAAAATAGAAACTACTGTTCCTTTTGGTATAGATAAAGGGTCTTTGGGATTATTTTTGTGAGAGGTAAAGGCATCATTAAGTGGTTGCCCTAAGTACAAGCCCTCTAAATAAGTACCAACCCAATAGTTCCCTTTCGTATCTTTAATGAAGCTTGTAACAGCCGTTCCTAATTCTAATTGTTCCCCTTGAGTCACATAATCAAAAGTTGTTAGTTCATCTGCTGCAATATTCCAACTGTATAGCTTCTCCGCTACTGAAAACAATAACAGTCCAGAACTATCATAAGACAATTCAATCAAGCCGTATTTCCAATCCATCTCTTGTTGTCCATTCTCTTTTGGTAAATCGAGTGCGAGAATTTGCGGATCATTCTTTTCAGTATTTATTGAAAAAAAATTATACGGCATAAAGTAATAGAGCATTCCGTCCGGTGTACAGGTCGCTTTGGGATATTGTTGAAAGGCTTTAAGCTGAGGAGTAGGATGCGGAATCAATTTGATAACCTTATCCGTTTTATTGTCATAGAGAACGATGCCTAAATTGGTGTAAATCCAAAACACAGAAGCTTGAATGTGCATGAGGCTGTACTGAACTAAGTTGCCATACTCAGCACTTAATCTTTTCCCAAGATCAAAACGTATTACTTTCCATTTATTTTTTTCCTCTGAATCTTTGTCTAGTTGGTAAAAGCTTGTTTTTTCTCTATTGTTTAGCCAGATATTACCGGTTTCATCTTCATATATTTCTTCAACTTGAAATTCTACCTCTTTCCCATTTTCAATAATAGGGATTCGATGGAATTTACCTGACTTTCGATCCAATTTATTTAGCCCAACCTCTGTACCTACCCATAGATTGTACTCCTTATCTTCATACAGGGCTAACACCCAATTGTGATTGAGGCTTTCCAAGTTTCCCGCCTCATTCTTATAGTTGAGAAAGTGTTGACCGTCGAAACGATCTAAGCCTAAGGAATGTCCAATCCAGATGAAGCCCAAATGATCTTCAAGTAAAGAGAGTACTGAATAATCTGTAAAGTTTTGGTATTTTAATTCGGACTGCCCAAAAGTGTTATGAGGGAAAAAGAAGCAATAGATACCTATCAGGCCAGCGAGAATAAGCCGTAGGGATATAGATTTTTTAACGAACTGAATGAAAATGCTCTTTCGGTACATGGGAATTATGAAAAATTGAGTCTTCAGTTAATCACTTTCCCACTAAGATAGAAAATTTCTCACCATGGAGGCGCAAGAGTTTCATAGAGTACGCTATGCGACACTTGAGACTCTATAGTGAGAAAAGTTAAGGAGTTTGGAATTTTGACCTGTGTTTCTCCATTCCCCTTAACCAAAACAATTAACAGATAAACCGTTAATTTATCTTGTTACTACTACTCTACTTTTAGCTACTTGGCCGGCTGATTCTAAACTGATGATGTATACTCCTGCTGGTAGAGATTGTACATCTTGTATGTGTTGTTGCTGGTAAATCATACCTAAATCTTCACGAAGCATAAGTTTGCCTGATAAATCGAAGACATTCAAAGTGGCTGCGTTGCCGATGAAGGCTTCTACTTCTATATTGACAAAATCACGTGTTGGGTTGGGCCAGGTTTTAAGGGCAAGTGTGGTGTTTTTTCCACCCCCTAACCCCCTCAAGGGGGACACCTTTGCTTCTCCTCCTTCAGAGGAAAAAGATTCACGACCTGCCCCTTCGTAGGGGGACATATTTCCATTGGAGATTTGTATGGCACTGGTATTGTTTGTTGTGCTGTAGGATACGTTATTGAAGCTGGCTTTGGCTTCTGAGGAATTATTACTGGATAGAAACATTCCGACCTGCATACTCATCCCCATCGCCATTCTTACTTTCAGTAATGTCATTCGTCCTTGCTTGAACGTGATGAGGTCACCCATTCTGGTGACTGTTATGATTGTCGTTCTGCTGGCTCGTCCTCTTCTTTGGGATATCACTTGGTCGCCAGGATTGAGATTTACACCACCTGTCATGCTGTAGCGATGTTTTCCAACCCAGGCCATTAAAGCATTGGCATCGCCGCTTTCTCTTACCATTAATCCACCCATACCATTTGAGGTGAGGCTCTTGAGTTCTGCAGTGAAGCTGAAGTCTCCGCTAAGGGTTATATAGGTAAACTCTCCATACCCGACTTTTGAGTCATAAGAAGCAGTCGGTGTAGAGTTAAGGTGATAATGACCGCTACAAGGATCATAGCTGGCTGTTCCGGTGGTAGTTCCGATAGATTGTGTAGAGAACTCTCCTAAACCAGAACCTTGTTCTACTGTCAATACAGCATTACAAGTAGCCATGTTGCCGCTTTGATCTGATACTGTCAATTGTACGGGATTGTTGCCAAGGTCGTCACAAGTATAGGTAGTCATATCCAGCGTAAAACTGGCTATTCCGCAATTGTCTTGTGAGGAGGCACCTACTCTTGCAGCTATATCTTCTGGACTTTCACCACTGCCTAATCCAACTGTGATGTCTTGACAAATAGCAAGCGGCCCCATATTGTCTTCCACAGTAATCGTGGACATGCAAGTTGAACTGTTTCCATTGACATCCGTTGCTGTGAGGACAACATTATTCGGTCCAATATTGGAACAATCAAAACTCGTCTTATCCAATGTAAAATTGGATATTCCACAGTTATCTGTAGAGCCATTATCTACTTCTGCTGCTGTGAGGGTCGCGATTCCATTTCCATTGAGTGCAATTGTTTTGTTAGTACACATTGCTATTGGAGCTAGCTTATCTTCTACCGTTACATTGGAGGTACAAGTTGCTTCATTGCCGATAGATTCTACTACCCTTAGTGTAACTGTATTACTACCAATATCTGAGCATGAAAAAGTAGTATTATCTAAGGATAGGAATTCAATCCCACAGACACTGTTGGAGCCGTTGTCGATGTCATTAACAGATAATGAACTAACTTCATCAGAAGTCAATTGTAGGGTATAGTCTTTGCAAATTGCAACAGGAGTAGGTTTGTTGAAAGTGATACTAGAAGAACACCCATTTTCATTCCCACTTTGATCTCTTACGATGAGCGTCACTACCTCCCCATCTTGACTACTACAATCAAAGCTTGTTTTATTTATTGACCTACTCACAATTCCACAGTTATCATTAGAGCCATTGTCAACCATACTGGCCGCAATGGTTGCTTCTCCATTGTTATCCAGATTTACAGTGATGTCCTGACAAATAGCATTAGGCATTGTGTTATCCACTACAGTTACAGTCGAAATACAGGTCGAGTGGTTTCCATTCTCATCTGTTACTGTAAAAACAACCTCATTTGTACCCAAATTGGAACAGTCAAAGCTCGTCTTGTTGAGCGATAATTGAACAACTCCACAATTATCATTTGAGCCATTGTCAAGATCAGATGCTTCAAGCATCGCAATTCCATTTTCCTCTAAAAATATGGTCTCATCTCCACATTGAGCTATAGGAGCTGTATCATCTTCTATGGTAAGAATAGCGTTACAGGTAGCTGTATTTCCATTATTATCAGTAGCTGTAAGCACAATATTATTTTCACCGACCTCAGAGCAATCAAATATGGTCTCATCGATTGATAAGCTGGCAATGCCACAAGCATCCGTTGTGTTATTATTAAACTGTTGTGCTGTAACATTGACAGAAGCATTTTCATCCAACTTAAGAGTAATGTCCTTACAACTAGCGACAGGCTTCTCTTGATCAACTACGCTTACATTTGCAACGCAAGTAGCTGTTGTGTTCCCGTCACTTACTGTCAATGTAACTGCATTATCGCCAATATCTTGACAGTCAAACAGCTCTTTATCGATCGATAGTGTTTCATTGTTACAAAAGGCACTTGAACCATTATCTATATCTGTAGCCATTAGCGTACCCATGCCATTGACCAATTGTATGGTATAATCTTTACAAACTGCAGTAGGCGCTGATCTGCTAACATTAACAGTAGAAGTACAAGTAGAAACATTCCCGCTATCATCCGTTACGGTGAGGGTCACCGTTTGATTAAGCGGGCTGTTACAATCAAACTGAGTCACATCTATAGATAAACTATTAATTGCACAATTATCAGCAGAACCATTATCCAAGGCAAATGCTTCCAGACTTGCATTGCCATTATTGTCAAGGTTTACCGTTACATCTTGACAACGAGCAATAGGTGCTATGTCATCTTCTACGGTAATTATAGAATTACAGAAAGACTTATTTCCATTGACATCTGTTACTTCCAGGGAAATATCATTTGAACCTATACTCCCACAGTCTAAGCTAGTTAGTGAAGTCATTAAACTAGCAATACCACAGGCGTCACTAGAACCATTATTCACTTGTTCGGCTGTGAAAGATACCAGTCCATTATCATCTAATTTAAGGGTCAGGTCTGCACATCTAGCTATGGGTTCCACATTATCTACCACCATCACATTGGCTGTACAAGTTGACTGTTTTCCGCTCTCATCACTTACCGTTAAGGTAACGATATTATCACCTATGTCTGAACAGCTGAAATTGGTCTTGTCTAATGATAAACTTAGATTTCCGCAAGCGACACTGGAGCCATCATTTATTGCACTTGCATCCAAAATTGCACTGCCACTATCATCTAGAGAAACTAAGAGATCTTGGCACTGAGCATTAGGAGCAATACTATTTTCTACAGTAACGACTGCATTACAGGTAGAACTATTTCCATTTACATCTGTAGCTGTTAAAACAATATTATTTGTACCCAAATTACTACAATCAAAACTCGACTGACTAAGAGACAAACCTGCAATGCCACACTTATCATTGGAGCCATTATCTACAGTAGCTGCTTCAAGACTTGCATTCCCACTGTTATCCAACTGTATGGTAACATCTTGACAGTTAGCACTAGGGATAAGTTTATCCAATATAGTGATGTTTGCTATGCACGTGTCTGAATCATAATCGTTGTAAGCAAAAAGAGCAACGGATATAGTACCAACATCACTGCAAGTATAAAAATCTCTACTAAAGGTTACTAGTGATAAACTACCACAAGTGCTACTTGAGCCCCCATCGATGTCAGAGGCGCTAAACCTATAAAGACCTTTGGCATCTAATTCCACCGTGACATCTTTACACACGGCAGTGGGTCTGGGTTTGCGGAGCGTTACAACAGCTTCACAAGTGGCTTTTTTTCCACTTTGATTGGTAGCTGTAAGTGTTAGCTTTTGTGGAGATGAACTTTCACAATTGAAGGTATTCTGGTCCAATGAAAGGCTCACAGCTCCACAATTATCAAAGGAGCCATTGTCGACCGTACTGGCTTCCAAGATAGCATCAACACCAATTTCAATGTCAACAGTTACATCCTGACAAATTGCAACGGGGGCCTGATTATTGACTACCGTCACATTGGATGTACATGTAGATTGGTTGTCTCTAATATCCATTACTGTTAAGGTGACCGTATTGTTACCTATGTCTGAACAGGTAAAAAACTCTTTATTGATGGATAGACCTACATCACCACAAAGAGCAGATGATCCACCATCGATATCAGATTCTTGTAAACCACCAAAGCCATCAATAAGCTCTACTGTTTTGTCTACACATACAGCTGTAGGAGGAAACGAATAATTAACAATTGCAAATGAAACACAGCTTGAAGTATTGCCATTTTGATCCGTTACTTCAAGGATTAAATTTTCATCAAAATCGTCACAATTGAAGCTGGTCTTAGAAAGTGTTAAATCAGCAATTCCACAGGCATCCCAAGAACCATTGTCTACATCTTCAACTTCAATACTTCCATTGCCATTTTCATCAAGATCTACAGTCACATTTTTACAAAGCGCAGTAGGCTCTGTAATATCTTGAACAGTGACGTTGGCATCACAACTGGTGCTGTTGCCACTCTGATCTGATGCAGTAAGGAATACAACATTTGAGCCTACATTAGAACAATCAAAGGTCGTTTTGCTAAGTGATATCTGAGGAGGACCACAATTATCATTTGGACTCATGTCGATCTCCCCGGGAAAAAGGGTAGCCATTCCATTGTCATCCAGGTTAATAGTCGCGTCCTTACATCTTGCTATTGGGACTATATTATCTTCTACTGTCACCATTGCCAGACAAGTGGACTGATTGCCGGTATTGTTACTGATGGTTAACCTAACGGTATTACTACCTACATCTGAACAACTAAAAGAAATCTGATCAAGGGAATAGCTCACAGCTCCGCAAACGCTCTCTTCCCTATCGTGTATATCATCAACAGAGATTGTAAAGGAGCCATTTTCATCCAACTGCACTGTAATATCTTTGCAGGATGCTACTGGTACAGCGGTGTTTAGACTTACCATTGCCATGCAAGTAGCCGAATTTCCATTTTGGTCATTTACTGTAAGTGTAACATTTTGGCTTGCTGGGCTTTCACAATTGAAGGTGGTTTGATCCAATGACAAACTTACATTTCCACAATTATCAAAAGAACCATTGTCTACCGCACTTGCTTCAAGAGTTGCATCAACATCTAGATCTACATTTACAGTCACATCTTGACATTGAGCGACAGGAGAAACTTCATCTACTACTGTTACCAGTGCTTCACAGCTCGAACTATTCCCTTCTTCGACACTTATGCTTAGCTCAATAGCATTTAGTCCCAAATTGGAACAATTGAATTGTGTCGTGCTAAGTTCATAATTGACGTTTCCACAACCAATAATGGAGCCATTGTCTACTTGCTGAGGGGTTATAGTAGCCAGCCCATTGTCATCCAACTTAACAGTGATGTCCTTACAAATAGCCATTAAAGCGCTCCCGTTATTGTTTTGTTCTACCGTCACAAGTGCTCTACAATTGTCTGTTTTTTCACCATCACTAACCGTTAGAATCACCACATTTTCACCAATATCTGAACAGGTAAAATTGGTCTTGGATAAAGAAAGAGTAGGTCTGCCGCAAATACTTGTGGACAGTCTACCAACCTCAGCACCAGAAAGAATAGTATTGCCAGTTGCATCCAGTTGTATGGTAACATCGGTACACACGGCTGTTGGAGTAAAGGATTTATCAAGAAATACATTAGCAGTACAGCTTGAAGCATTACCGGCTTCATCCGTTACAGTTAAAGTCACCATCTGATTATTTGGGCTATCACAGTCGAAGCTGGTCACATCAAGTGAATAGTTAGCAATGTTTCCACAGAGATCACTGGATTCAAAATTAACATCATTTACAGTGAGGTCTGCATTGGTATCTCCATTAAAACTAATGGTAGCATCTTTACAACGAGCAGTAGGGATGCCTTTATCTTCTACAACTACAGTTGCTTGACAACTTGCAGTTCTATCACCATCTCTGGCTGTTAAAACAACTAAATTATTTCCAATATCTGAACAGGTAAAATTGATCTTACTGACTGATAAATCTACACCACCACAAACGCCACTAGATCCATCATCTACATCATTAGGTGAAAGTGTGCCAATGCCATTGACATTCAATTGAACAGTATGGTTTTTACAAACCGCTATTGGGGGGATCAGTTTATTCAGGCTTACGGTAGCTGTACAAGTAGATGTATTATTATTGTTATCTCTTACCGTAAGAGTCACCATTTGGTCTGTAGGGCTTTCACAATTAAAGGGTAGTGCATTGTGTGAAAATGTGGCAATGCCGCATGCATCACTAGAGCCATTATCTAGCAGAGCTGCATCAAGGTTTGCAATTCCATCTGAATTTAGGTCAATGGTTACATTTTGACAAACAGCCACCGGCTTTACCGTGTCTTCCACAGTTACCTTAGCTGTGCATGTTGATGTTTTGTTGTCTTCTTTAATGGTTAAGGTAATTGTATTTTCGCCTATATCGTTACAAGTAAAAAAGTTCTTATCCAGTGTCATGGTACCCGTACCACAGCCAATAGTACTCGCATTATCTATTTCCTGGGCAGTAATGGATGCAGCTCCGTTAGCGCTGAGTTGTACAGTTTTATCCTGACATTGTGCCAGTACATTGGCCACAGTTGTGATGCTTGCAGTGCCATTACTTTCTGAACCAGCACCAGCTCCACCACTGGTTTTCGTTTTATTGCTTCCTTTAAGAAAAGTGTTGACAAAGCTGCCACCACCACCACCACCAAAAGTAACATCGGTAGCACCTCCACCATATCCTCCTCCTCCTCCTCCCCCACTTCCTTGTACGCCACCTCCACTAAATCCATCTCCTCCTTGAGGACGATTTCCACTTACACCTCCAGTAGCAGCTGCATTTACTACAGGAAAGAGCTGATAGAGACCTGGTGAACTGCTCCGTACCATACGACCTCCATTTTTCAGGCTAGATCTTTTGCAGTTATATTGTCCTCCTATTCCAGCACTTGGAGTTCCTTCGCTTTGCGCACAGCCATTACTACGAGATCCGCCCAAACTAACACCAGATCCACCACCCGCTTCAAAGGAATTGCCTCCACCTCCACTCTTGAATACCCCTGCAGCAGGTCGAGCTGCTCCGCCACCAGCACCAGCTTCAGCCAATAAAAACCATCCTATACCATTAGCATCTGTCCCTGGGGGCAAATATAAAATGGCCGAAGATCCACCTCCTGATCCTGAAACTGGAGCAGGACTAGGAGCGCATCCCGTTTGCTCTGTACCTCCTTTTCGGCCTACAAAGACCCGCAAAGTCCCTCCCACTTGAAGTTGATTGGCAGCTGTGCCCACCTCAAAAGTTGCTGTAACGGTAGCACCAGCCCCTCCTTTCACTCTCCTATCACAAGTTCCACCCTTCAGATAAGCATCACCTCCATCTCCTCCTTTGATGGTAAAAGTAATGCTTGTGAGACCTGATGGGATGATATAATCAGTCACCAGAGCCGTAGGATTGATAGTGCTATTACAAGTTAGATTGCTTTGTCCAAAAGTAAATGTCTGAAAAAATAAAACCACTGCAATGATGATTGCAGTTTTTAGATCAAATGATGATAGTAGTCGTTTGTGTGTGTTTAAGTAGTTTGCCTTTTTCATGTTGTAAGTGTTGTTTGGGTGTGAAATTTGTCTTTGGTCTTTGGTCTTTTGTCTTTGGTTGTGTGTTGTGTGTTTTGATTTTGGTTTAATTAAATGCTCTTTCTTAT
Source organism: Bacteroidota bacterium (assembly GCA_038530915.1). Lineage (GTDB taxonomy): Bacteria > Bacteroidota > Bacteroidia > Chitinophagales > Saprospiraceae > JANQPA01. The sequence continues at coordinate 6,621 of JBCBCD010000031.1, read as the reverse complement.
TGTAAACAGGAAATGTATATAGGCCATATGCTGACTCCTCTTACCTATGATAAGAGCGGCATTTCACTCAACGTAAAACACAGAATTCAAGACAATAAAAACGTGATTAATGGATTAAAAACTCAAGTATAAAAGTGCAGGAAATAATTAAACTTATCTTTTGGTATTAGGTCAATTACTATCAATATTTAGTAAATGCTTTAGCTAATTGGTCAAAGGCATAAGTTATTTGGTCAAGGGTCTATTTTCGCGGGTTTGAGAAGGACTTTCACCAAATTCTTGAGTGTAGGTAGCTGTAAAATAAGATGGGTTGATGAAGCCTACTTCGTAAGCAATCGATTTGACGGGCAGATCCGAAGATAAAAGCAGATGTTTGGCTTTTTGTAAGCGCAAAGAGCGCAAATAAATAGAAAGAGAACGTCCGGTTAGCGCTTTTACCTTGCGACTTAAGGTTGACCGGCTGAGCTGAAGGTCTTTGCACAAAATAGTCACATCAAAATCCGGATCAAGCATATATTTTTCAAAGGCGTTCTTCAAATCTTCAATGAAGAAGTCTTCTTTTGAGATAAAGGCATTGTTGCTATCAAAAAGAGGAACTTGATGGTATAAGTCTTTATACCTCTGGTGTAATTTTTGGCGAGTGGAAAGCAAGTTTTGCATTCTGATTTCTAATTCCTCTTGACTGAAGGGTTTTGCCAGGTAGGCATCTGCACCGTTTTTCAAGCCTTTGATCTTTGAAGCAAAATCTGATTTTGCAGTCAATAAAATAATAGGTATGTGACTCGTCTTGATGTCTTTTTTGAGATCTTCACAAAGTTCAAAGCCATCTACTTCCGGCATCATCACATCACTTATAATGATATCAGGGATCAGTTCTAAAGCCTTCTCAATACCTATTTTACCATTGGGTGCTACTTCTAATTTGTACTTTCCCTCCAGGCTGGCTTGCAAATAAAGCATAACATCAGGATTATCTTCTACGATAAGAGCCACTTGTAGGTCGTCCTCCTTTGGAATCCCATTGTCCATGAGTAAAGCATTATCAACTCCAATCGATTGAATCTTGTCAAAATCAGTATTCTGCTTAATTGCCGCCTCATGAGTAATGGGGAGGTAGACATAGAAAGTAGTCCCCAAACCTAACTTACTATCGACCTCTATTTTTCCTTCCAATAAGTTAACCAATTCTTTAATCAAGGACAATCCAATGCCTGTCCCGGGGTTCTCCTTTTTAAGTGTCTCATCTTTTGAAGCCTGATAATATCGATCAAAAATGTACGGCAATTGGTCTTTAGGAATACCAGCTCCCGTATCCTGAACGGATATAATTAGGTTTTCTCTGGACATTAAGCTGGGACTCTCTCCTTTTGAAACCATAAAACTTATTTCCCCTCCTTCCGGAGTATACTTGATAGCGTTTGAGAGCAAATTGGAGACAATGCGCCAGATTTTTTCCTGATCGTAATCCATCTTCAAACTATACACCATTGAGATGAATCTTAATTCTTGCTCTTTGTTTTGGGCATAGGTTTGAAATTGGTCAAAAATATTTCTTAGTAATGGCAGAATATCTCCTTGTTGCATATCCAACTCTTGTATGCCTGCTTCCAGCCTGTGTAATTCCAAAATTTGATTGATGAGGTTAAGCAGTATCTTGCCATTTTTCTTGATCAATTGAGATCCTTTTTTCAACAGTTGCTCAGGTTTCTTTTCAATTTGATCCATCATCCCCAAGATAATCATAAGCGGTGTACGAAACTCATGGGTAATATTCGTAAAAAGATTATTTTTAAAGGCATCAATGGAGCGTAGGTTTTCTGCTTCTTGCTTTTCTAATTTTCGTCTAATTTGAAAGTTATAGGCCAGTAAAAGTATGGAGGAGAGTATGAATACATAAGCAAAGTAAGCCCAATTGCTCTTCCACCAGGGAGGATATACCTTGATATCCAGAAGCTTTGTAGATTCGAGTGGCCTATTTTCTAAATTTCTTGCACGAGCCAACAATTGGTAATTTCCTCTAGGTAGACTGTTTAAGGTAATTTGAAGGTTCTCTGCTAACGGCCACCACTGATTGCTGAATCCTTTTAATTGATATTCATATCGCTTATACAAATGATTAAAGCGGTTCAAATCACCTAAGGTCAAAGTAATGGCTTGGTCACTGTAATCGATATTTATTGAATTCTTTTCGGGGTCCAGCCAATAATCCGTTGTTGACTCTGAAAAGCCAGTCTCTCTTTTAAACCTTTGGATCGAGTGTATGACCATTTTGGGTTTACTTTTCTCTTTGCCAAAAAGAGAAGGGTTTAATGCTGTAAGACCATCATAGGTCCCAAAATAGATCAATTCAGAAAATGGGCTGTTTATATATGTTCTATATCTTATAGTACTTTTTGGTAAGCCACTTTCAATCCCAAAAGAAAGAAATTCCTTATCAGAATCTTCAGGTAACTTTTTCATTAAGCCATCAATAGTGACTACCCATAAGGTCCCTTCATCATCTTCCATAATGTTACAAATGAAACTGTAAGATATTCCACCACTGTGGTAATAACGCTCAAATGTTTTGCGGTCTTCTTTTAATAGATTTAGTCCCCTTTTAGTACCAATCCAAATATTTCCTTTACTGTCTTCATAGATTGAGGTTACTTCACCATATGATAAGGAAGTAGGGTCGAAAGAATCAGATATATAGTGTTGAAAAACACCCGTCTTTGGGTCATAGCAATCCAAACCCACATTAGTACCTATCCATAATCTACCTTGTCGATCAAAATTCAATCGATAAATTTTCCCATTAATTATCGAAGTGGTGTCTTGAGGATCGTGTATAAATTGGGTGACCTTTCCTGTCTTTCTTTCAATAAGTCGGAGTCCATTTTTCAAGGAAGCTGCCCAAATATTATTATTGCCATCGATTGCCAAGTCTGATACCCTATCCTCCACAAAAGAAAGGGCCTCCATTGAATAATACGCTTCAGTCATTAATAAACTTCCAGTACTATCCAATTCAATGATTCCATCATTAACCAAACTCAATACCAAATGCTTATCAGCGGTTTGTACAATCTTACCCACCTGATTGATTGCTAACTTCTGGAATGGTGGAGCTTGCAGATTAATACTTGCTTTTTTTTCTATCCTTCCATCCTTATTCAGATGCACCTTATACAACCAATTGTCCAGGTAACTCATCCAAAAGTCCCCTTTGGGGTCTTCTAAAAGGGAAAAAAAACGTCCTTTCGGCATGAATAAAGAATCGTTTGGAATATTTTTATACAAGGTAAAAGCATCATTAATCGGCGTACCCAAATGCAAGCCTTTTAGGTAAGTGCCCATCCAATAATTTTCTTTTGTGTCCTTGAGAAAGGCCATCACATGTGCATCTGATTCTACTTTTGCCCCTTTTGGTATATATTCGAAAGTTCCTATTTCATTTGCAGCTATATCCCAGCTGTATAATTCAGTCTTTACTGAAAACAATAATACTCCTGAGCGATCATGTGATAATTTGACAAAACCTCCTTCCCAATCCTCCTTTTTAAATCCATTATCTTTTGGCAGATCAAGTGCTACAATTTTTGGATTGTTCTTTTGGGTATCTATGGAAAAAAAATTATTCGGAATAAAATAATAGAGTATTCCGTCTGGTGTACAAGTTGCCTTTGGAAACCTAAGAATGGCTTGAAAATGAGGCTTAGGATGCGGAATTAATTCGATGATCCGATCTGTTAAATAATCGTATTGAACAATGCCTAAATTGGTATAAATCCAAAGCACTGAAGCATGGATGTGCATTAAACTATACTGAACCAAATTGCCATACTCAGTTCCTAATTTTGCTCCAAGATCAAAGCTTATTAATTTCCATTTGTTCTTTTCATCTGAGTTTTGAATAAGCTTGTAAAAGCTTTTTCTTTCTCTATTATTTATCCAGATGTTACCCGTTTCATCCTCAAATATTTCTTCGATTTGAAATTCGACTTCTTTATTTTCTTCATCAATAGGAATCCGCAAGAATTTACCTGTTTTTCGATCCAATTTGTTTAGACCAATTTCTGTGCCTACCCAAAGATTGTACTCCTTATCTTCATGCAAGGCTAAGACCCAATTGTGATTAATGCTTTCCAAATTTTCTGCTTCATTTCTGTAGTTGAGAAAGTTTTGGCCATCAAAACGACTGAGACCATTTAAGTTTCCTATCCAAATGAAACCTAAATGATCTTCCAGAATACTAAAAACAGACTCACTTTCTAATCCTTCCTGATGGGTAAAGCTTTGATATTCTAATTTGGGTTGTGCTTGAGAATAAAACGGAAAGAAAAGACAAAAGGCTAGAATGCCAATAGTTATTTGGCAGTGGTTTGCAAAAAGAGCGATAATTCTAAGAAAAGAATTTCTACGGTTCATGGGAATTATGAAAAATTGAGTCTTCAGTTAATCACTTTCCCACTAAGATAGAAAATTTCTCACCATGGAGAGTCGCAAGAGTTTCATAGAGTACTCCATGCAACTTCAGCGACTCCATGGTGAGAAAAAAGTTAAGGAGTCCGGATCTTGACAACCTGTTTAATAGACCATTCCCCTTAACCGAAAAATATTAATAGGCGAACTATTAATTACTTTGTAACTACTACTTTGCTCTTAGCTACTTGGCCTGCTGATTCCAAACTGATGATGTAGATTCCCTCAGGAAGGGATTGTACATCCTGTACATGTTGTTGGTGATAAATCATACCCAGGTTTTCACGGAGCATGAGTTTGCCTGAGAGATCGTATACATTCAAGATCGCTGCGTTGCCGATGAAGGCATCTACATCCAGGTTTACAAAATCTTGGCTTGGGTTGGGCCAGGTTTTGAGTGTGAGTGTATTGGGTTTTCCACCCCCTAACCCCCTCAAGGGGGACAGCTCAGATTCTCTTCCTTCGGAAGAAAATCCACTACCTGCCTCTCCATTTGGGGACATGTTACTATTTGAGAGTTGGATCGCACTCGTATTGTTTGTTGTGCTGTAGGATACGTTCGCAAAGCTGGCTTTGGCTTGGGTGGAATTAGTACTGGACAAGAACATGCCTACTTGCATGCTGGTTCCCATAGCCATTCTTACTCTTAGGAGGGTAGTTCGTCCTTGAGTGAAGATGATCACATTGCCTGACCTTGTGACGTTTATTACGGAAGTGCGACTGCCTCTGCCTCTGCCTTGTCTCATTACTCGATCTCCGGCATTGAGTTTTACGCCTCCTGTCATGCTGTAGCCATGCTTGCCTACCCAGGTCATTAAAGCGTTGGCATTGCTGCTTTCTCTAACCATTAAGCCGCCTATCCCATTTGAACTTAGGCTTTTAAGGTCTGCTGTAAATGTAAAATCTCCGTTAAGTATCACATAGGTAAATTCACCATAGCCTACTTTGGAATTGTAAGAAGCGGTTTGTATTGAGTTGATATAATATCTTAAATCACATGGATCATAACGTGCTCCTCCAGAAGTACTACCGATGGATTGTGTTGAGAATACACCTTCTAAATCTTGTTCTTTTTCAACTGTTACAGTTGCGCTACAAACAGCCGGATTGCCACTTTCATCTTTTACGGTCACCTGCACTTGATTGAGTCCCAAATCATCACATGTGAAGGTGTTTTTATTCGAGCTAAGTGATCCTAAAAAACAATTGTCAACAGATGAACTGGCAATTTCTGATGCTGGTAAAAAGGCTTGACCAGTAAGATTCAGGGACACGCTTACATTCCGACATACAGCAGTTGGTGCTATTTTATCTTCGACTGTTACTGTAGCTTGGCAACTGGCCTTTAGGCCATTGACGTCAGTCACTGTCAACTGTACTGTATTTGCACCTAAGTCATTACAATCAAAGTCGGTTTTATCCAGGCTAATGGTGGATATGCCACAATTATCTGAGGAGCCCTTATTGATACTGGCAGCAGTAGTTGATGCACTGCCATTTGCATCCAATTGTATGCTTACATCTTGACAAAAGGCTTGAGGTGTTTTTTTGTCTTCTACAGTAATGACCGCATTGCATTTCGCGCTATTTCCACTGACATCTCTTACCGTGAGTTCTACCGTATTTGGACCGATGTTGGAACAATCGAAGGCCCCCTTATTCAATCTAAAAGATGCGAGTCCACAGTTATCTGTTGAATTGCTACCCACAAGTAATGATAAAGCAAACGCTTTTCCAGTATCATCTAATTGTATTGTTAGGTCCTGACAGTTAACAGTGGGCAAAACCTTATCTTCTACCAAAATAGAAGTCTGGCAACTTGAAGATTTGTTATTAGCATCTGTAACTGTCAATGTAGTGGTACTATTACCTAGATCTATGCAAGTAAACAGGTCTTTATCAAGTGATAGATTTGCACTACCACAAGCAACGCTTGAGCCATCATCCACAAGATTGGGAGTGATCCTCCCCTGACCACTGGCATCCAATTGAACCGTTACAGTTTTACACAAAGCCGTAGGAGTAATATCTTTGCTAAGATTTACGGTAGATGTACAAGTTGAAGTATTGTTATTTTGATCTCTTACGGTGAGGGTAACGGTTTGTGAAAGCGGACTATTACAATCGAAGCTGGTTTTATCAATGGATAAGCTGACC
>JBCBCD010000030.1:0-17537 GCA_038530915.1 Bacteroidota bacterium | reverse complement strand
CAGGCTTTCTTCTTCATTTATATTTTCCTATTAACTCTTAAACACCCTGAATTAATAAAGCAACCTCATTATTAAGAACTTCTATAAAACCTCCAGAGATCTTGTAAGAAATTTCTTTTCCTTTTTCTTCAGCTACTTTGATTGTACCCGATTCCTCATCATAGTATTTGTGTTGCCCACCTTCTGTTACCAAGTATATAGTACCAGCTTCTAGCGCTGAAACCACTGGTGCGTGATTTTTCAATACCTGAAACTGCCCCAGTACACCAGGTACTTTTACAGATTCAATATGGCCTTCGAAAAGCTGTTTTTCAGGAGTAAGTACAGAAATATTCATCATGACACGGCTGTGTTTTATATATGTCAATAGGAATCAAGAACCTCAAGGCTGCTATGATTCCTATTGAAAAGAAGATTAAAAATTATTCACCAGCTTCAGAAAGAATTTTCTTACCAGCTTCGATTACATCATCGATTGTACCTTTCAAGTTGAAAGCAGACTCCGGATACTCATCCAACTCACCGTCCAAAATCATGTTGAAGCCTCTAATCGTTTCTTCGATAGATACCAACGTTCCTGGGATACCTGTAAACTGTTCAGCTACATGGAAAGGCTGCGATAAGAAACGCTGTACTTTTCTTGCACGGAATACCGTCAACTTGTCTTCATCAGAAAGTTCTTCCATACCCAAGATTGCAATGATATCCTGAAGTTCTTTATAGCGCTGTAATACATTGATTACGTTTTGAGCTGTATCGTAATGTAAATCACCAATAATGTCCGGATCCAAGATACGAGAAGTAGAATCTAATGGATCAATCGCAGGGTAGATACCTTGAGAAGCCAATTTACGACTCAATACCGTTGTTGCATCCAAGTGAGCAAAGGTTGTAGCAGGTGCAGGGTCAGTCAAGTCATCCGCAGGTACATAAACCGCCTGTACTGAAGTAATAGAACCTCTCTTAGTAGAAGTAATGCGCTCTTGCATCAAACCCATCTCTGTTGCCAACGTTGGCTGATAACCCACGGCTGAAGGCATACGTCCCAATAAGGCTGATACCTCAGAACCCGCCTGCGTAAATCTAAAGATGTTGTCAATAAAGAATAAGATATCACGACCACCAGTTGGATCATTTACATCCCCATCACGGTAGTATTCTGCAATTGTCAAACCTGAAAGTGCCACACGTGCACGTGCACCCGGAGGTTCATTCATCTGACCAAATACCAATGTAGCTTGTGAAGATTCAAGAGCCTTTGGATCTACCTTCGTCAAATCCCATCCACCTTCATGCATACTCTTATTGAACTCTTCACCATATTTGATTACGTTGGCTTCGATCATCTCTCTCAAAAGATCATTACCTTCACGAGTACGCTCACCAACACCTGCAAATACAGAGATACCTTCATATCCCATTGCAATGTTGTTGATCAACTCCTGGATAAGTACCGTCTTACCTACACCAGCACCACCAAATAATCCTACTTTACCACCTTTCATATAAGGCTCAATCAAGTCAATTACTTTAATACCAGTGAAAAGTACCTCTTTCGAAGTTGCCAATTCTTCATAGGTTGGTGGTTTTGCATGGATTGGACGTGGAGCAACATCACTGTTGATTGGTCCGATACCATCAATAGGTTGTCCAACTACGTTGAATAAACGACCTTTGATAGCATCACCTACAGGCATCGCAATCGCTCTACCTGTATCAACAACATCCACACCACGTTTCAAACCTTCTGTTGAATCCATCGCGATGGTACGTACACTGTCTTCACCTAAGTGTTGCTGAACTTCAAGGACTAAAGTTTCACCATTTTCTCTCTTTATTTCAAGAGCATTGTAAATCTCAGGAAGAGTAGCCTCATTCGGGAAAGATACATCCACTACTGGGCCGATTACTTGCTTAATATGACCAATATTCGCCATGTCGTATTTAACTATTTATGTATGTGGTAATGGTTTTTTGAAAACGCCTCAAAGTTAGTCTTTTCTCTTGATAATCAAAAAGAAATTCATTAAACAGAGGCTTGATTCAAGCAATATAAATAAAAATATCTAGATGTATAGATGTTTATATTTTTGTATTTCCGAGCCTGCCTGAAATATTTGTTAAGAATAAGTGCAAAAAAGGCAAACAAAATTCTCAATATCTTCGCAATCCAAAGAAAACCATAGCTTTAGTTCATGAAAAAAAATGACATAGACTTAATAAAAAGTTTTTCTTAAAATGTGATTTTATTTCTTTAAAAACGCATTTCTGATATGTTGGTCAGCATTTTAATGCCCGTTTACAATACCGAAGCTTACTTAAGTGAGTGTCTTGATTCTATCTGTAGTCAATCTTATCGTGAATGGGAGTTAATCGCGGTGGATGATTTCTCTACCGATTTAAGTCGCCAAATATTAAACGAATATGCATTGATGGACGAACGCATAAAGGTTTTATCCAACAATAAAAAAGGAATTATCCCAGCCCTCAACAATGCCTTCTTGAATAGTAAAGGCAAGCTAATCACCCGAATGGATGCCGATGATAAAATGAGTTCTAAAAAGATCGAATCTCTTGTGGGTCTATTTTCTCAAACAAACAAGCGTGTAATTGCTACAGGAAAAGTGGCCTATTTTTCGGAAACAACATTAGGTGAAGGTTATAAAAAATATGCAGAATGGCTCAATGACATTCAAACGGCTGAAAATATCTACGATTATATTTATAAAGAATGTGTGATCCCATCACCTTGCTGGATGATCCATCGGGAAGACTTGATAGCCTGTGGTGCCTTTGATTCAGATATCTATCCGGAAGATTACGACCTTTGTTTTCGATTTTATGAACACCAATTTCAAGTAGTATCTAGTAAAGAGGTTTTGCATCATTGGCGAGACTACTCCAACAGAACATCAAGAACCCAAGAGGTTTATGCCAATAATTCTTTCCTTGAATTGAAAGTTTTTTATTTCAAAAAGCTGGATTGGGATAAGAACAAAACATTGATCTTGTGGGGAGCTGGCAAAAAGGGCAAAAAAATAGCCCGTCTGCTCCAAGACCACCAAGTGCCATTTACTTGGCTTTGCAATAATCCTTCGAAAGTTGGTCACTGGATCTACGATGTCGAACTATTCTCAACCAATAACCTACCTACCATCAAAAATCCTCAAGCAATTATTGCAGTAGCTGAACCTCAGGCTCAAATTGAGATACATGCTATCTTAAAAGACCTTAATTTGCAGGAAGGAAAAGAATACTTTTTCTTTTGCTGATAAAAAACAATGTTGCCTGAATGAATAATCAATGGGAAAATATAAGTCGAATAGCTTTATTAGGAGTAAATAATGCCAATCCTACAGAGTGGCCAATGCCTGAAAGCACTGATTCAAAGACACCTGCTCAGTTGTTTTTAAATGAATGCGTAAAAACATTTTATCACAACAAAGTAGGTAGAGTACCATTAAAAATAAGCACCTCCTCTTCTTACAGAAAACCAGAAAATGAATCCATCATTTCTTCCCGATCCGCTTATTTTTTTGAGCAAATTATAAATGGTCCATATGAAGGCGCTGTACAAGAGTTTGTAGACCTGTGTAAATCTCAAAAAAAAGTACTTAAACCTTATCTCGTTCCATTGATCTTAAATCATTCAATCATTGATACTTATTGGGAAGATTTTAAACAAATTAGTGGTAATATACTTTATTGGTTGATTGAACAGAATGAGGCCTGGGAAGAGTTTAATCCAAAGCTAGATCACGCTCTCTGGAATAGTGATGATTTTAATGCTAAGCTAAACTTCTTGAAAACAGTTCGTCAGAAAATTCCTTCTTCGGCCGTTGAACTGGTAGAATCTCTTTGGCTTGATCTTCCAATCCCTGAGAAAAAGAAACTCCTCAATACACTAAAGAAAAACCTGACAATTGAAGACGAACCGTTTTTAACCAAAGCCGCTAATGATCATTCAAAAGTAGTTCGAAATTCTGCTAATGAAATACTTCTGAAAATTCCGCTGAGCAAGTTATCGCTTCAATTGGCCCAAGAGATTAAAAAACTAGTAGTTGTAAAAGATAAAAACCTATCCATTCAACTTCCTGATGAATTTAAAGCTTCATGGGAGACTTACACAATCAAGAAGAAAACTAAGACAAAACCAGATGGCTTAGGTTGGCTATTGCAAATGTTAGAACTTGCCTGCCCCAGTAACTGGATGGATGACGATCAACTCAGTCCTGTTGAATGGGTCAAGTTGTTAGATCGCTCAGACTACAGGCACCTCATCATTCCGGTTTTGATGAAATCAGCCATGAAACATGAAGATAAGAAAGCGTTAGATGCTTTAATTGACAGGTGGAGTACTACTCCAGAGCAAAAACACTGGTATCCCCTTTCAGGTCTCCTAAAACATGTTTCTACCGAGCTTTTCAATAAAATCATTTTAAGAAACCTACAAAATCATCCTTCATTAATCGAAGAATCTGATTTTATCTACAAACTAATCCTTTCCGCAAATGTACATTGGAGTGATGATGTTACTTTTTCCATTATAAAACCGTTCCAAAGATGGATAATAGAAACTAGCAGAATGGGAGGATGGTATTATGAGCATTACAACAATATCCTACAAAAAGCAGCTTATTATATTAATCCATCATTATTTGAACAATTAGCAAATGGGTGGTATTTTCAGTCGCCAATGGCTTATCAGTGGCAGGAAGAAATTGATCAATTTCAAAATATCCTGAAGTTTAGAAGGGCCATGCGAAAAAGCCTGATAGAAGAATAATAAACCCAAGTTACGCTTTAAAAATATAGATACTTGAAGCGCAACTTGAATGCATAAATTTATGACTCAAGAAAATGTACTACGTCAAAAAGCTGAAATACTTTACAAGGAAGAGCTCAAAGCTTTAAAAGCTGTTGATGATCGCCCTAAACCACCCAATTGGCAATTGTCTCCCTGGGCAGTGGTTAGGTACATTCTGGGGGGTAAAATAAATGATCAACTAGAGATTGAACCCAAGTATTTTGGTAATAGACGCATCATAGAACTTGCTGTATCTACTTTAGTGACTGATCGGGCTTTATTGCTAACAGGTATTCCAGGTACTGCCAAAACCTGGGTTTCAGAACATCTCACAGCTGCTATTTCCGGGGATTCTAGTATGCTGGTACAAGGTACAGCCGGCCTCTCTGAGGAAGCACTTCGTTACAGTTGGAATTATGCACAATTGATTGCTAAAGGTCCTTCAGAAGAAGCATTAGTACCCAGCCCGGTTATGCGAGCTATGCAGGAAGGGAAGTTGGTAAGAGTAGAAGAGTTGACCAGAATACCTTCTGACGTCCAGGATGGTTTGTTAACTATTTTATCAGAAAAGGTACTTCCTGTAGCAGAGTTAAACCTCCAAATACAGGCTTTAAAAGGGTTTAACTTGATAGCAACTGCCAATGACAGGGACAAAGGGGTAAATGAATTATCAAGTGCCTTACAAAGGCGATTCAATATCATAGTTATGCCTTTACCTTCCAACCTGGAAGAAGAAGTAAAGATTGTGAAATCAAGAGTTGACAAATTAGGCCTTGAGCTACAACTTCCGGAAAAGAATAGTCCTGTGGAAGAGATCAACCGCTTAGTCACCATTTTTAGAGAGTTGAGAAGTGGAAAGCGAGAAGACAATCATGAAAAGATAAAGTCTCCTAGTTCTACCCTCAGTACAGCAGAAGCTATTTCAGTTTTTCATAGCGGCCAAGCGCTCGCCACTCATTTTGGTAATGGGGTTGTAGGCGCAAAAGACCTTGCAAGTTCTTTGACGAATGCAATCATCAGAGATTCTGAACAAGACAAATCTATTTGGCGAGAGTATCTGGAAACAGTTGTTAAAGTTCGCAGCGATTGGAAAGATTTATACGAAGCTTGTATAGAAAGTCTTAAAACCTAAACAAATGAAATGGATCATCAGGATAATATTTCAGCTGATAATAATCGGCCTACTAACTATACTTACCCAAGTAGGAGGAGTTGCTTATTTATTAGCATTAATTGTTTTCTATAGTATTAAAGCATTTAGAAACGGTAGTACCAGAAAGCTGGTTTTTTCCAGCTTATTCCTGATTATTTATTCTTTAATTTCATTTGTTGTTGTTCCTCCGGTAGCTGAAAAATTTGGGCGAGTCCCCATGCCCGTTCTTCATGAACAAATCAAACCAGCAAAGTGGATTTATGTATTGACAAACCGTCATTATGTTGATCCTAAACTGAAAGAGACCATTCTTGATATTGGGTCTGATTTTAATGCTGACTTCCCGGAGTGTAAGATCTTTTACCTCGATGCCAACTTTCCTTTTTTAGATGATTTTCCCTTACTGCCTCACTTAAGTCACAGTGATGGGAAAAAACTGGATCTTGGCTTTTGTTATTACGATAAAAAAAAGAGACAACCGGCTCAAAAACATCCAGGTTGGTTGGGCTATGGTCTGGTAGAAGAGCCTTATGAGGGTGAAGTAAATCAAATTGACATCTGTGATAAAGATGGGTATTGGCAATATAAGTTATCCAAGTTTTTGAACCTTAATTTGAAATCAAAAAGATTTGCCTTTGATACGGAAGCCACCTATCACCTAATTTCTATTATTTCAAAAAATAGCAATGTCAAAAAAATATTTCTCGAACCTCATTTGAAAAGTAGATTGGGGCTTAAGTCAATGAATAAGGTTCGTTTTCAAGGTTGTCATTCTGTTAGACATGACGATCACATACACCTTCAAATTTAGAAAGTAGATGGTTACTTTTTTTGGCATAAGACACCACGGGCCAGGCTCTGCTCAAAGACTCATCAAGGCATTGAAGACATTGCAACCAGATTGTCTGCTAATAGAAATTCCTGAAGATGCTCAATCTGCCTTAAGATTTATAAGTGATCCCAATCTTAAGCCACCGGTTGCTTTACTTTTGTATGCTCCCAAAAAACTGGATAAAGCAAGCTATTTGCCCTTTGCCGTCTTCTCTCCTGAATGGCAAGCACTCAAATATGCTTTACAGCAAAATATTCACATTCAAGCGATTGACCTACCGATAGGTTGGAGTGTGCCCACTCAACAAGACCAAGCGTTTCAACGTCAATACGACCCTTTAGGCAAATTGGCAGAACTAGCCGGCTATGAAGACTTTGAAAAATGGTGGGATGTAACCTTTGAAGAGGAAGATGATGATATAGCAGTTTTCACCAGTATTCAAAATATGATTCGTGCCATGCGTGAAGGCATGCTTTATGATGAATCTCCATTTACCATTGCCAGAGAAGCTTTTATGCGTAAAGGTATTCGCAAAGCTGTAAAAAATGGACATACCAATATTGCAGTGGTTTGTGGTGCATGGCATATTCCCGCACTTGAAAACTGGAAAAGCATTAAGGTAGGAACAGACAACGCAAGATTAAAAAACCTGGTAAAAGAAAAGTTTACTGCCAGTTGGATTCCGTGGAGCTATGAACGACTAAGCCTACAGTCAGGCTATGGTGCTGGTGTTCAATCTCCGGCTTGGTACGATGCTCGTTTTAATTATAAAAAAACACTAGGTCTCAGATGGTTAAGTAGAGCCAGTCGTTTATTGCGAAGCAAAAAAATGGATGCTCCTCCTTCCAATATTTATGATGCCCTTAACCTTGCAAATACCTTGAGTGCATTAAGAGAAAGGCCAATAATCGGCCTACAGGAATTGAGCGAAGCCGTCCTAACTGTACTCTGTAAAGGAGAGGAAAAAGTCTTTGAACTGATAAAGAACAAACTTATTATAGGAGATGATTATGGCAAAGTGCCTCTTAACATCACCACCTTGGCCATTCAAAAAGATTTTGAAAAATCTGTAAAAACAGCTCGACTTTCTAAAGAACGAAATTCAACAGATGAGTCCATTAAAGAGTTGGATTTAAGAAAAGAAACCAATCTCTTGGCCAGTCAACTTTTACATCAACTCGACCAGCTCGGCATTCCATGGGGGACTACAATGAAGGGATCTAAATACCAAACAGGATCTTTCAAAGAGAAATGGAAATTGAAGTGGTCTTCTTTTTACGAAATTAAATTGGTAGAGGCAGGTATCTACGGAAATACCATTAAGGAAGCTGCTACCCAAAAATCAATAGAAGACATCCGGAAATCAGATTCATTAGCGGACTTGGTGCACATAATGGAGCAAAGTATAAAGAGTGACCTCATTGGGATATTAGTGCCACTTACTGAAAAGATGAAAGAATTGGCCGCACTGACCAAAGATATTTTATTGTTGATGGATGCTCTACCTCCATTGGTGCAGTTTTATAAATTTGGCTCGCAATACAGCAATGAAACAAGTTTTATCAAGAGCCTAATTGAACAAATCATCCCCAGAACAATTATTGGTTTGCCATCGGTAGCTATAGGCTTAGATGAAGAATCAGGTAAAAGTTTATTCACCAAAATAAGGAAAGCACAAATCGCCCTGTTGCTTTTTAATAATCCCAATTACGTTAGTGACTGGTTCAATACCTTAAGTTATTTGGCTGAAAATAATGAGGTATCACCTATCATAAGCGGACTTAGCTTGAGAAGCATTTTTGACCAAAGGATCATTGTGCTTGAAGATGTTTTTAAACGATTTAAAGACCAACAAGTCGCCTACCAGGAATCCGTTGAGTACGCCCAGTGGTTGGAAGGCTTCCTTTCTGGAAGTGGTTTGGTCTTATTAAACAATCCGGATCTATGGAATATCATAGATAATTGGATTAAAAGTTTAAATGAAGAAGCTTTTACACAGATGCTCCCTATCCTTCGAAGAACCTTCTCCCAGTTTAGTCCATATGAAAGAAAAAGGATGTTGCAATTGGCGAAATATGGAGTCCCGGTCAAAAAAACGCTATTCGAAACTTCTTTCAACCAAGAGCACATAGATAAAATCACACCGGTTTTGGACAACATCCTTTCCTAAGCAATATTGAAATAAAGGGAAGCTAGAGTATGTTTAAAATTGATCGTGTACTGACGATCAATTTTAAACATACTCTTAACGCTGGATTAAACTTCAATTAAGACAAATTTAGCATATTTGAAAAGGATGCTAAATAATTGATGCAGTGGCAATTGCCACTGCATCAATTAAAGAACTTTTCTCTCCTGCAATCTAAAGTCGCTTTTTGCTTAGGGCAACATCTCCCGATGTAGCCCTAGTTTTTTCTACTCCTCTTCCTCAGCAATAGGTTCTATCCACAACTGATTGACGCTAAAACCAGTCGTCAAAACAATTTTTTCCAAGTTGGCAAGCTCCAATAAAGCCAAAAAGGTCACGATGGCATGAATGCGGTTCCTGCAATGAGCAAAAACCCCTTCAAAAGCAACCTTTTTCTCCTTATGTACCAGCTTTAAGAGATGATCCTGCTGATCTTCAATAGTATAACTGAATTGAACGATTTGGTGAAAAGATGAATGATTGTTGATTTTATATCTATCGGTCACCCTTTCAAATGCCCTCAAAAGCTTGAAAAGATTCAACGATTCTAGTTCGATATCTACCAATGCCTTATTGGCAATTTTTTTCAACTCCCGCGTAACATTTCCACGTTTCTCTTTAGTGGATCGATGTTCTTCCAACACTCTCATCTCTTCGAGTATACTTTTATACTTCTTGTATTCCAACAAGCGTCTTACCAACTCATCTCTTGGATCTATTTCATTGCCTTCCTCATCTTTTTCTTTTCTGGGAATCAGCAGCTTAGCTTTAATCCGACAAAGCGTAGCAGCAACCAAGATAAACTCACTTGCCAGGTCAATATTCATCCTTTCCATTTGGTGGATGTATTCCAAAAAATCACCCGTTATCTTTGCAATCGGAATATCATTGATGTCTAACTCATCTCTTTCTATGAAAAACAATAGAAGATCGAAAGGGCCTTCAAATTGATCTAGCTTTATGGTGTAAGTTGAATCCATCTTGTCTTTATTTGTTGCTCCTCGTATTAAAAATTCTACGTAAGTTGGTCTGGTCGAAATAAGGAATGCAAAACTACAGTAAATAAGAATAGCAAATGTCGAAGTTTGGAATATTATATTTAATCCCCTCCTCTTTAGGTGAAAATACGGTCCACACTATCCCTAACTACAATATACACATTATAGACCGATTGGAGTATTTCATCGCTGAAAGAGCAAAAACGGCAAGGCATTTTATCAAAGCCTGTTTGCCGGAAAAAAATATGAGTCCACTGCAATTTGAAGAATTGAATAAAAGGACTCAAGACACAGACTTAAAACATTTCATGAAGCCGCTATTTGAAGGAAAAGATATGGGCTTGCTTTCTGAAGCTGGTTGTCCAGGTGTAGCAGATCCGGGCTCAAAGATCGTAAAGTTAGCTCACCAAAATGGGATTAAAGTTGTGCCCCTAACTGGCCCTTCATCCATTTTATTGGCTTTAATGGCCTCTGGAATGAACGGTCAAAATTTTGCTTTTGTAGGATACCTACCACCTAAGAAAAATGAATTGGCAAAAACATTAAAACAATTAGAAAGCAGATCTACCAAATTCAATCAAACACAAATTTTCATCGAAACACCTTATCGTAACAATCAAATGTTAGAAGTTGCTACTCAAACCCTCTCAGCACAAACCAATTTTTGCGTAGCTATGGACCTTACCTTGCCTACAGAATACATCAAAACTCAAAGAATAGCCCAGTGGAAACAGGAAACTCAGCTGGACTTTCATAAAAGATTGGGTATCTTTTTGATGGAAGGTTAATCATAGGGTTATTCGGTCATGAGATTATGAGGTTATGCTGTGCTAACGGATACTTGTTAAGGCAGCATAACCTAATGACCCGGTGACTTCATAACCTCATAAAAAAAGTTACTTTTTCATATTGTTTCGTCTAAAAAATAAAGTTAGTTTTGTTTTCAAACTAAGTAAACCTTTTTAGTACACTTTCCGTTGTAAAGACACGGATTATTACATTATCCAAATAAAATACATCTTATGCCAGCTACTGACATTGCATTGAAAAGTTTAGATAAATTGGGCTACCTAGATATCGACGTAGACCCTACTCTAGATCTAGTAGAAGAAATAGAGAAACTAAAGAAAGAAAAGAATGCCATCATTTTGGCGCATTACTATCAAGAGTCTGACATTCAGGATATTGCAGATTATATTGGCGATAGCTTAGGGCTATCACAAAAAGCTGCAGCTACTGATGCAGATATGATCGTTTTTGCAGGAGTACACTTCATGGCAGAGACTGCCAAAATGTTATCTCCAGATAAAAAAGTGCTTTTACCTGATTTAAAAGCAGGTTGTTCGTTAGCAGATTCTTGTCCACCACCATTATTTAGAAAGTTTAAGGAGCAGTATCCTGATCATGTGGTGATTAGCTACATCAATTGTACTGCAGAATTGAAGACGCTAACTGACATTTGTTGTACTTCGACCAATGCCATCCACGTTGTTGAAAGTGTTCCAAAAGACAAAGGAATCATTTTTGCTCCTGATATCAATCTGGGCCGCTACCTTGTTAAGAAAACTGGTCGTGATATGGTACTATGGAATGGTACTTGTATGGTGCATGAGATTTTTTCAGAAGAAAAAATTACCAAACTGATGATGCGTCATCCAGAGGCCAAATTAATTGCACACCCTGAGTGTGAAGCAAGCCTTTTAGAAAAAGCAGATCACATCGCCTCTACAACAGGCTTATTGAACTATACAAAAGAAAATGATGCAGATACCTTTATAGTAGCAACTGAGGCAGGTATCATCCATCAAATGCAAAAGGCATCTCCTCACAAGACCTTCATTCCGGCTCCTCCGGATAATACTTGTGCATGTAATGAATGTCCCCACATGAGAAGAAATACTTTAGAAAAGCTCTACTTATGTATGAAGTATGAGCAGCCTGAAATTATTCTCCCTCAATGGATTATTGACGAAGGTGTACCATCTATTGATCGAATGCTTGAGATTTCTGCTGCTGCAGGACTTGTAATTAAAGATTAAGGCATGAATGTAAAGAAAAAGGCTAATAGCCTTTTTCTTTACATATATTATACCACAAACTGTCAAAGTCACGTTGTATTTTTGCCGAAATTTTAAGTCAGAAATCGAATCGAGAAAAATGAAGAAAAGCAAAGGTTGGAAAATAGTATTGCTTACGTGTATTGCTTTGACGGGTTTACAATATTTGCATGCTCAACAGAAAGGCTGGGAAGCAGGCGTTTGGTTAGGTACCTCTGCCTACTTTGGAGATTTAAATACCAGCTACAACCTAAGTAGTTTGGGTCCTGCAGGTGGTGTGCTTGCAAGGTATAATTTCAACAAGCGAGTAAGTTTCAAAGCGGGGATTAATTATGGTCGAATAGAAGCAGATGATGCGCTCTCAAAAAATCAGTTTGAAAGAGCGAGAAACTTGAGCTTCAGATCAGATATTTTCGAATTGAGTACTCAATTGGAATTTAATTTCTTGCCATATGAGCATGGCAGTAATGATGAGTTTTTTACGCCTTATGTTTTTGGTGGTTTTACACTTTTCAATTACAATCCACAAGCAGAACTAGACGGTGTTTGGTATGATTTGCGCGAAATGGGCACTGAAGGACAGTTTTTAGGTGAAGAATACTTCTCATTTTCAGGTAGCCTATTATATGGTGTGGGTCTAAAATTTGACCTAAGTTATGAATGGAGCATTAATATTGAGTTGGGAGCCAGACAATTATTTACTGACTATGTCGATGACGTAAGTACAGTTTACCCTGACTTTGAAGATCTTGAGCAGTTGAGAGGAGATATTGCGGTACAACTTTCTGATCGATCAATATCCATTCCTTCTGTAGTAGATCCAAATATTAATCAGGAAGGCAGACAGCGAGGAGACAGCAGTACTAACGACTCATACGTAATGCTTGGTATTGGTATACTCTATTATTTTGGTGGCATTAATTGCCCCGAATATGGCAGATAGCATTAAAAGTTATCTCTAAAGCATATCGAGCTTTAGAGATAACTAATATGTTCTTTACATTTGCAGTCATCAAGTAATTCTAAGACTTACTTATGATAGAGCAAATACAAATAACACTGCCTGCTTTCCCAAGAGGTTTTCATTTAATTACGAATGAAGTACTAAAACAATTACCTCCATTACCTCAAAAAGGATTGTTTAATCTTTTCATTCAGCATACTTCAGCTGGTCTAAGTATTAATGAAAATGCAGATCCTGATGTTTTGACAGATTTTGAATCCATTTTCAATCATATTGTTCCTGAGAACTTACCTTTTTTAAAACATACCATAGAAGGCCCTGATGATATGCCTGCTCATATCAAGGCTGCGATGGTTGGTTCATCGATAAGTATTCCAATTACTAATAATAAATTTAGCTTTGGAACCTGGCAAGGAATATATTTGTGTGAATTTAGAAACGACGGAGGCAGGAGAAAGTTAATTGCTACAATTTACAGCTAAGAGTATGTTTAAATTTCTAACTTCTGAAAACCAATACTTTATGAACCTAGCTTTATATTTACTCAGTTGCTTAGCTCGCTAAACGCCTTTGTAAATATTTCGCTAGAACCACAAATTATTGATTTTCAATGCGTGATAAATTTTAAACATACTCTAAATCTTTTCTTTGATTAGCTAGAAAATTGAACTTTATGTAATACTTCCTTGATCGAAAATGGCTCTAATGGTGTTGAACTTCTATAATAAAACTATTAGAGTATATTTGCACTTAAGTAATAAATATCATCTAGTTTATGGTACAACAGGAAACAAAACAACGCATACTTGATTTAGACAAATGGCGCCTACTGGCAAGTGATAATGCTAAGACTTATCAAGATGCACATCCTTTCCCTTATGGTCAATTTGATGACTTTATTGAGTCGTGGGCTGCTAAAAAAGCGATGGGTTCTTTTCCGGCAGTAAAAGATAATGGCTGGATTCACTACCTGCACTATAATGAAAAGAAGCATGGATTGAACAAAATGGACTTGATCCCTCCTTTTTTGCAAGAAGTCATCAAGGAATTGAATAGTGATGAATTCGTTGCTGCTTTAAGTGAGCTTACCGGAATTCCTGGCTTAAAAGCTGATCCTGACCTAGAAGGAGGTGGTTTGCACCAATCTCAGCGTGGTGGTTTCTTAAACATTCATGCTGATTTTACTGTCCATCCTCATAAAAAAAACTGGCGCAGAAGAGTGAATGTTTTATTGTACTTGAATGAGGGATGGAAAGATGAGTACAATGGCCACTTAGAGCTGTGGACCAGAGATATGAAAGAAAGAGCAGCCAGCATCAGTCCTATTTTTAACAGGTGTGTGATCTTTAATACGGATGAGGACTCTTTTCACGGTTTGCCAGAAACAATCATGTGTCCGGAAGATATGACTCGTAAGTCGATAGCGCTTTACTATTTTACAGAGGAAGAAAATATGATCATGCCTAAAAGAAGGGCTACCAACTACAAAGCAAGGCCTGGTGATGGGATCAAATCATATTTCATTTATCTGGACAAACAAGTTTTAGCCTTATACAGCAAAGTAAAAAGTACACTAGGTATCAATGATGACTTTGTAAGTAAGGTCTTGAATATATTTAATAGGAAGAAATAGATAGAATATCTCGTTCAGCTATGAGATTGCTTTGCAATCTCATAGCTGAACAAACCTACCTTTTGTTATGCAAAACGAAAACCTACGCTATTCTCTAATCATAGCATTAATTGGTGCTATTTTTTACATACCATTTTTAGGGGGCGTTCATTTATTTGACTGGGATGAGATCAATTTTGCTGAGATCTCTCGAGAAATGATGATCAACCAGGAATACTTCAGGGTATATGTGAATTTTCAACCCTTTTGGGAGAAGCCTCCCCTATTCTTTTGGTTGCAGTTGTCAGCCATGCATCTATTTGGTGTGGGGGAATTTGCTGCTCGATTACCCAATGCCATCTTTGGCGTCTTTACCTTGGTTTTATTATTTCAAATAGGTAGTAAGTTATACAACAATAGATTTGGCTTTATTTGGACGCTGGTATATTTTGGTTCGATCTTACCATTCTTGTATTTCAAATCAGGTATCATAGATCCTGTTTTCAACTTTTTTATCTTCCTTGGGATATATCTATTTGTATTGTTCTACTGGAAGAAAGATAAATTTGAGGGCATAGAGTTAAAACGTTCGTATTGGTTTTATCTGTTTTGGGGTGGTTTTGCAATTGGAATGGGAATATTAACCAAAGGTCAGGTAGCTTATTTGATAGCCGCATTGACTTTCTTTGTGTATTGGGTCTATCAGCGACTTAGGTTTTATGTGAATGTGCCACAGTTTTTATTTTTCACTCTAGCTGCCACATTGGTTACCCTTACCTGGTATGGCTTAGAAACTTGGCAGAACGGACCTTGGTTTATCAATGAATTCAATAAGTACCAATACCGTTTATTCAGTACACCTGATGCAGGTCACCGAGGATTTCCGGGTTATCACTTTGCCGTTTTACTCGTAGGTTGTTTTCCGGCATCTATATTCGCGTTCAGATCATTCTTTAAGTTTTCTACAGGTGACGGAGAAATGCCGTACCAAAAAGATTTCAGGATCTGGATGAAATTCTTGTTTTGGGTGGTTTTAATTTTATTTACGATTGTGAAATCCAAGATCGTTCATTACTCTTCCATGTGTTACTTCCCATTGACTTACCTGGCTGCGGTAGTAATTTACCACATTTATGAAGGCAATATTACGTTCAACAGATGGATGAAAGGCGGTTTGATTGCAATAGCTAGTTTGTACATCTTTGCAACTATAGCAATGCCATTTATAGGAATGAATGCAGAAGTGCTGATTCCTCTGTTTGATGATCCTTTTGCACAAGGCAATTTGGAAGCAGATGTCAAGTGGACAGGCATAGAGATCATTCCCGGTTTGACACTTATTGGGATACTTATATTTTCCTTTAGAGCTTTCAATCGAAAACAATGGCGCAATGGTTTTGCCATTCTCTTTGGTGGCATAGCCATATTCGTAATGCTCACACTCATCTTTTTCATCAAAAGAATCGAAGGCTATTCACAAAGAGCGGCCATCGAGTTTTTCAAAGAAAAGAAAGCAGAAGATTGCTACATCATACCACATGGTTATAAAACCTACGGCTATTTGTTCTACAACGAAAAACAGCCTATTCCGGAAGAAGTAGAGCTGAACAACAATGCTGAATGGAAAGAACGACTTTTGAGAGAACCTATAGATAAAGACCTGTATGTCATCACCAAAATACACCGAGCTCATGAGTTAGATGGGATTGAAGGATTGAATGAGATAGCAAGGAAAAATGGGTTTGTGTTTTTTAAGCGAGAAGCCAACTGATTCATTATTCGTCGTTCATCGTTCATATCCTATGAATGATGAACGATAAATGACGAACGATGACCTATGAGTTAATACCTGGCGAACGCTCTCACCGGGCAACCATCTGCATTGGCAATTTTCAAAGGCAATGCGCTGAATTCAAAAATATCTTTTTCAATGGTATCCAGATTGGCCAGGTTTTCTATGATCAGAAACTCATTATCAAATAGTGCGTAATGAATTTTGAAATAGGTTTCATCTATTTGATCTACTGAGCAAGTATCCAGACCAATTCCTTTCAATGTAAATGAAGCCAACCATTTTGCTGCTTCCTCACTCAGACAAGGATAAGGTTCAAAAAACTTTGGTGTCCCCCAATATTGAGACCATCCGGTGTATAGAATTACGAAGTCTACCTGTCTAATTTTCTCTTCATATTCTTCCAAGAAGCTTTTGGGAATCTCCAAACCTTCATTTTTACTACAATCAATCAGGCAAGCAGATCCAATAAACTGGGTGATGGGAAAATCATCCAACTTCTTACCATCTTTTACCATATGAAAGGGTGCATCAATATGCGTGCCCATATGACTGTAGGTGCGGATTTCCATTTGAGAAACCTTATCTACTTGAATGGTATGAACTGGAATAAAAGAAGGTTGTGGTGTGCCTGGAAATACAGGCATGTCGGCATACATTTGGTGGGTAAGTTCGAGTATGTGCATTGGTAATGAGTTGTCGTATAATTAGATAAAAGTAAGTGACTTTTATGCTTTTTCCAACTCAGTGAGATCTTCTACACCTGCTATATCACTCAAAAGTTTAGTGTATTTTCTTAATTCTTCTTGAAGAGCAGTCAATTCTTCCCGAAATACTTTATTGGAAGAGGAGTCTTCAAAAGCACCAGCCAAACTCTTCTTGTGCCATTTAGCGGTAAAAGGACGGATGATTTGATTAAGAACGATTATAGCAATTTTAGCAAATTCGATGGCATCGGGACCATATGATTTCAAAATTGAGCGAGTGATTTCAAAGAGTGAAAACACACTATCCAGAGCTGTTTTCTCATCACCATCTTCTGGAGCCAATCGTTGAGTAGTAATGCGAGTGAGCAACTCGACATACATTTCCCAAGCTGCTTTTTTATCTACATTGTTGAAGGAAAATTCGACT